>NZ_CASEZB010000014.1:0-58856 GCF_949292495.1 Candidatus Avelusimicrobium aviculae | reverse complement strand
GGAGCCGCGCGATAAATAGTACCCATATTACATACCAACTTTAAAATATCTGTGCTTTTTTGCCGTACGGCTTCCGGCTGTACAAGTTTGGGCTTGTACTTGCTGTGTAAGCCCGGCAATAGCCGTTTTTAAGCGTTCTTCTGTGCGTTTTATAAACTCCGCCGGATAGCCCTTTTCCCAGCCCTCGTCATATAGCCGTTCTAATTCCGTTTGCTTTTTGCTGAGTTCCGCTTTAAGCACGCCCGCCATAAAACTAACCACCTTAAAAACCTTCTATTTTTACAAAGATCTTTTAAATATTCCTTATATTAATAAGGAAATACGCGTATCAATAACAGGGGGAGCAACCCACAACTAACCACATCCTAATAAATACGATGAAACTTTATAAAAAATTTGTTTTTAATCTTTTTAGGAAAAACGCCCTTATTAAACGCCTGTACGTTTCTTAGAAACTTCGGCTAATACCTATTTCCCAACGGCTCCTTTCGTAGTCATAATTAAAAACATTGGATTGGCGTTTATTGTATACGTAATTAATAGGAGGAATGATATTATATATACGCAAAAACTTACTGCTTAAAGAAACAAACACCCCATATGTGGTATCTTGGCGTTTCCACTTTTCCATACCGCCTAAACCGTTAAAAAAATAGCGGGAATCATGATAGTGAGTAAGTGAGATATTAGGCTCCATATACAGCACAAAACCCCAAGGCAATTCTCTTCCGTAGCTTAAGGAGTATAGCTGGCGGAAATAACTATCCCATTTATAATGACCGTCCTGATAAGAAAAACCTGCTGATAGCGTTAAATAACTAAAATCATCCAAATTATAAACTAACTTTCCGTAGCTGAAATAATTGTTGCTGTTATAATCTTGATAGATAGAGCAGTTCAAATTTTATCATAAAATTAATATTTTCTATTGTAAAAAACCAAAAAAATCTTATACTATTAGTAGCAGCAAAAGGAGCTTTTTATGAATACTTTTAATAAGGGTTTTACATTAATTGAACTGTTGGTAACAGTTCTTATTATTGGCGCGTTGATTTCCATCGCTCTGCCGCAGTATGATCGCGCCGTCCTGCGCAGCCGGGCCGCGGAAGTATGGACCGTGCTTCCCACAATACGCGCAGCAACCGAGGCATATTGTTTAGCAAACGGAGGCGGCTATCCCCAAGTGGAAGATCTATCCATAGACTTTCCTTCCCAGAGAAGGAATTTCGATATCAATCTGAATTCCTGCTACTCTTTTGCTTCCGGGTACGGGCAAGTAACCGCCATTTTCTATTATGATAAAAACGGAGGAAGAGTTAACCTCAGCTTAAACCAAAAAGGCACTAAATACTGCTTGGAATATGTCCCTAGGGATTCCTCTGATGATTCCGTCTGCAGGAAATTAGGCTTTGAAAACGGATATAAATCCTGCGGAAGCGGAGGAGGAGATTGTTCTTGGTCATTTACGGAATAAAGCCGTTTTAGCTAAAATAAAAGAAGGCGCCCGCAATCCGGAAGCCTTCTTTTATAGTGCCGTATTAATAAAAAGCATGAAAAAACATCCGCCCCAACAACAAAAAACACGCTTTTCCCCTTTTATCAAAGATATGCTGTTACTAAGCTTAGCTTTGCTCTTTAGCGGGGGATTAAGCGTACTAATGGGGCAGGATATTTCGGTAGATTTGCTTAATTACCATTTATACATTCCCTTTTCTTTCCTGCACCAGCGCTTCTTTTGGGACGTTATCCCCGCCGGAATACATACATTTTTTAATCCGCTGTTGGATATTCCGTATTACATTTTATTTACCGTATTGAACGGATTTCCCCGTTTGACAGCCTTTATCCAAGGGTTATGGTACGGGCTGTTTTTATTTTTAGCCTGGAAAATAACGGCCGTTGTTTTCCCTCCCTTTACGCGAGCGCAGGATAAATTAATCCGCCTGAACGCTTTTATTTTGGCAACTACCGGTATAGCCGCTTTAAGCCAAATCGGCCTTTCTTCCAACGAGCTTGCCTTAGCCGCGGCGGGTCTTTTGGCATGTTATTTGCTGTTAAAAACCCCTCAAAAAAAGAACGGGTCTTTTGTTTCGTTTTACCTGTCTTTTTTTATTCTGGGCGCGTTTTTTGGCCTGAAATACACTTTTGGCCCCAGCGCGGCAGGCTTGGGGATTATGGGGCTTTATATACTGTTTAAAAGGCAAGTATCTTGGTACCATTTGGCGGGATGTTTGGCGGCCTGCGCGGGAGGATTCTTATTAACAAACGGATTTTTTATGTGGAGGTTGTTTCACCTCTTTGGAAATCCATTTTTTCCTTTTTTTAACCAATGGTTTCAGTCCCCTTTCTTTGACCCGATAAACCTTTCCAACGGGCCGGGAACTCCCTCCTCCTGGCGGGAATGGCTGTTTTTGCCCTTTTTAAGAAGAAGCATACAAGTAGTGGAATACCAATTAGACATTCGCCTTTGTTTGGGTGTATTATCTTTTATTGTATTAACCGCCGTAATGCTATTAAGCAAACTGCGCCGTAAACAAAACCTCCTCCCGGAGGCTTCCGCCCCCCTGCTTATTTTATTTGGGATAAATTATATTTTATGGTTAAGCGCTTTTAGCGTCATGCGCTATTCCATTTTATTGGAATTTACTTCCGCTCTTTTATTTATTGTGCTCATCCAACATTTTTTAGGAAAAGCCACCGGCGGGGCGTTATGCGTCTTTTTCACCTTGTATATATTACTTACCCCGCCGCCGGACTGGGGGAGATCTGCCTTTGGGAATAAAAACTCCACTGCCGTTATCCCCGCCGTAGAAGACAATGCGTTGGTTTTATTGGGCGGGCATGTTTCTTTCCTTGCGGCGTTAGCGAACCCTAAAGCCAAATACATTGGGGGCATTTGGTTCCCGCCGGAGCAATACCCGCAGCAACTGGGATTAACGGCCAGACGATTAAACATTTTACAGCCGGATGATTACCGCTTCCATTTTGAAGACATCATTCACAAAACGATTTCCAGCCACCACGGGCCTCTTTACATTATGGGGCCGGATCACCCCGTAATTACGGATAACCGTTCTTGGGAAAAGTATCATATCCGGCTGGATGAACCGCAAAAAAGCTGTCAAAAATTTTCTTCCAATTTAGATAATATTTACGGGGGATTTATTTTATGCCCGGCACAAAAAACACCCCAGAAATAAGCATCGTTTTCCCTTGCCGCAACGAGCAAGCTTCTCTGGCCGAATGCCTAGAGCAAGCCCGGCAAGCCTTTCAGCAACAAGATATACAGCCGGAAATAATTGTGGTGGACAACGCCTCTACTGACGACAGCCCAAAAATAGCCAAAACCCATGGGGCAAAACTCATCTCTTGCAGCCGGGTGGGTTATGGGGCCGCTTTGCATTGCGGCATTTTGTCCGCCCGCGGGAAATGGGTGGCTTTTTGTGATGCGGACGGTTCCTACCCGGCCCGTTATTTCCCGGATATGCTGAAAGCCGCCAAAGAGGCAAACGCGGACTTGCTGTTAGCCAACCGCCTGCATGGGAAAATACTCCCAAAAGCAATGCCCTTTTTAAACCGCTACGCGGGGACGCCTTTTCTTTCTTACTTAATACGCGTATTTTTTAAAATACCCGTTTATGACTGCAACAGCGGCATGCGTATTATCAACCGGGCACGGTATGTAGATTTGCCGTTGCGAACCGCCGGCATGGAATATGCCAGCGAAATGCTCTGCCTAGCCGCTCTGCATCATTGGAAATACAAAGAGTGGATTCTTCCCGCCTTTCTGCCGGACACCCGCGGCGGGCGCCCCCCGCATTTGCGCAGATGGAAAGACGGTTACCAACATTTAAAAACTATTTTGGGGATTTTCTTTAGAAAAGTCTTCTTGAAAAAAAGCTTCCTGCCGTAAGGCGCTCCATTTTTTATTCAAGCGTTTTACATAAGCCGGGGAAATAGCCTCCAGCTCTTTCAATATCCAGGCGGGATTGGCATCCACATTAAAAAACGGAATAACCACGTCCGCCCCGGCAGCCAAGGCTTTATTCATTTGCTCGGAAACAGACACAAAAGCATCTTGGTCCGCCGCTTCCATATTCAAAGCGTCTGGGATAATAAGCCCGTTAAAATTTAACTCTTCACGCACAAACCGGTAAAATGCCGGGGAATAGGTGGATACATGTTGCACGTCAATAGCCGGGTATAAAACATGGGCCGTCATTAAAAAAGGCCAGCGGGAAGCGTTTTGAAAAGGAGGCAAGAAAATTTCCCTTATTTCTTGTACGGAGTAGAGTGCTTCTTGCTTTACTAAATGCGGATCTTTATTTAAACCGCTGGCCCCCACCGCATGTTTATAGCACGGGATAACCCCCCCTTGCGCCAAGCCCGCCGCATAAGCATCCGCCAGGCGTTTTACTATTTGAGGAGAAGAAGAATAATACCGGCTGCGAAATAAATAATCCTCTCCTTCCGGCAACACCTCGGCATTAGGCCCAAATACCACATCCACCGTTAATTCTTTTAGTTTTTTCCCTACGCTTAGCCCATATTGGTACGCTTCTTGCGCGGCGGATTCTTCGTCTTTAGCGGCCAGCTTTCCAAAATAAGCGGGAGAAGGAGCCTTTTCCTGCGGGAAAAATTGTTTTAAACGGTTTACGCTTCCGCCTTCCTGGTCAATAAAAAATAAAAAATCATTTCGGCCCAGCGCCTCCGCCAATTCCAAACGCAATATACGGGGATCTAAATTTTCACGTTTAGGTATTCCCAATAAAAACCCAAACGGGTTGGCCTGCTTGTAAAAATATGTATCCTGCGGCGTAAACGGATAATGATTAATCAGCAAAATAACCGGGCGGACCGGCACCTTGGGCTTGGGCCAGCAGGCAATAACCCCCCATACCGCGACGGCCGCCAACAATAATTTACTTGCGGACCACAGCGTTAAGGGTTTATTAAGCCAATTTTTTAAAACGTCCTTTGCCACAAAATACCTCTTATTAAAGCGCTTTTATATACTATACACAATTTTAACCGCTCTCTAAAATTTTGACGCAACGGCACTAATCCAAAATCAGGCATACAAAAATCCGCTCTGTTTCTTATAATAAACGAAGGAGGATTTTATGAAAAAAATAATTGCTTGTTTGTTGGCTTTTGCTTTAACCGCCTGGCAATCCATGCCCGCTTGGGCGTGTACCGGTATTGCCTTTAGCGCTAAAGACGGTTCCCGCCTGCAAGCCCGCACAATAGAGTGGGGCGGATTTTCTTTAGACAGTAAACTGGTGATCATGCCGCGCGGGCAGGAAAATACTTCTTTCACCCCGAAGGGGCAAAACGGCCTTTCTTGGAAAAACAAATACGGGGCCGTGGGTATCAGCACGGTAAAAGACGCTTTTATAGGGGAAGGGGTAAACGAAAAGGGTTTAGGAGCCGGGATTTTCTATTTCTCCGGCTACGGCAGCTTGGCGCCGTTTAACGCCAAAAAAGCCAAGAAATCCGTGGCGGACGTGGAACTGGTGCGCTGGATGCTGACCAACTTTGCCACGGTGGACGAAGTAATCGCCGGGCTGAAAAAGATAGAAATTATAGGCATCTATCCGCCCCAACCGGGCCAAAAAGCCGCTTCCACCGGCCACTGGCGCATTGCGGACGCTTCCGGCCGCAGCATTGTGCTGGAAATTGAAAACAACGGCCAGCGCCATATTTATGAAAACACCGTGGGCGTGTTTACCAACTCTCCCTCGTTTCCGTGGCAGGTAACTCATTTAAACAATTACGTAAACCTGCACCCGGGCGCGGTAAAACCCAATAAACTGGGGCAGACAGAACTGGCCGCTTTCGGTGCGGGAGCCGGCATGTGGGGCCTGCCGGGGGACATTACGCCGCCTTCACGCTTTGTACGGGCGTTTTTCTACCTGCACACGGCGCCCGTGCCCGCCACGGCGCAAGAAGGGGTATTGCAGGCTTTTCACATCTTAAATAATTTTGATATCCCGATAGGCGTGGAATTTTCCTCCGGGGAAGAAATACCCAATCTCCCCAGCGCCACCCAATGGACGAGCGTAACCAATTTAACGCAGCCCGCTTTCTATTACCGCACAATGAACAACAGCCAAATCCGCCAGGTGGATTTGACCAAAATAGACTTTGCGGGCATAAAAGCGCAAGTGCTGCCGCTGGACAAAGAACCTGAACAAATACATTTGGTAAATCTGGAATAAAAACTTTTACACACAAAACCCCCGGTATTAAAACCGGGGGTTTAATTAATTAAAAAAGCCATCCGAATCTGCACCTAAAGATTTGCAAACACGTTGTTCTTTTTCATTGGCGGCAGTACATAATTTTCTACCCCTTTTATTTACGTCTGTATGGTTATCATAATACAACGTAATAGCCGGGCTAGTGCTATTACTCCAACATTCCCCCCAACTGGTATTACGCGTACAATAGCGGTACGTAACAGATCCTCCCGACATATCCCCCACCGCATCATCTTGTATATACAAATCATTGGCGCAACGTAATTGATTGCGCCGGCTACCGGAAGAACAATTTGGGAAATCTAAATCTTGCAATTCTTGCAAACTCATCACATAATTACCATTAGCCAACCTGTAAATTTCCTGGGCATCTTTCACCGCTTTTGCCAACGGCAGTGCTGCCGCTAAACGGCTTTTTACCACAGCCGTTTGATATTGGGGCAAAGCAACCGACGCTAAAATACCTATTATTAACACCACCACCAACAGTTCTATAAGCGTAAATCCAAACTTTTTGTTCATGGGCCGTACCCCTCCTAGCTCGTAGTACAAAACCCACTATATCAAAAAAAAAAAACAATGCAAGATCTATTTAAATTAAAATTTTAAAAGCAAAAAAATCCCGCGCGTTGCAAACAACGCGCGGGAAAATAACACAAGTTTCAGCCTTTATAAATGCGCTATGACCGCCTGGGCAAATTGCTGCGTGGTGGCGCTTCCGCCCAAATCAAACGTAAGCGTTTTGCCTTCTTTTAATACGTTTAGCAAGGCGGTTTCTATACGCTGCGCGCAATCGGCCTCGCCCAAATGGCGCAGCATCAAGCACGCGCTTAACAACAGGGCGGTGGGGTTGGCTTTATTCTGCCCCGCCAAGGCCGGGCTGCTGCCGTGCACCGCTTCAAATACGGCGGCTTTTACGCCGATGTTTGCGCCGGGGGCTACGCCTAACCCGCCCGTAAGCCCGGCGGCTAGGTCAGACACAATATCCCCGTACAAATTAGGCAATACCAGTACATCGTAAGTTTCCGGGTTAATCACCAGCTGCATGCACAGGTTATCCACCAATACTTCATCATAGGCAATTTGCGGGTATTCCTGCGCCACGGCGCGGACCGCTTCCAAAAACAGCCCGTCAGAAAATTTGCAAATATTGGCTTTGCTGACTGCCGTTACTTTGCGGCGGTGGTTTTTTACGGCATAGTCAAAAGCGTAACGCGCGATGCGTTCGGACGCGCCGCGCGTCATGCGCTTAATGGATTCCGCCGTATCGTCGTCCACCTTGCGTTCTATGCCGGCGTAAAGGTCTTCGGTATTTTCCCGCACGATGACTAGGTCCACCTTATCATAGCGGCTTTTCACGCCGGGCAATGTTTTAGCCGGGCGCACGCAGGCATATAAATCCAACGCTTTGCGAAGCGCCACATTCACACTGCGAAAGCCTTTGCCAATGGGCGTGGTAATAGGGCCTTTTAACGCCACCGCGTTTTTGGCAATACTATCCAGCACGCGCTGGGGGAGCACTTCCCCTTCCGCCTCCAGCACGGCGGCGCCGGCGCTTTGCTCTTCCCACTCTATGGGCGCGCCCGCCGCCTGCAAAATGGAAGTAACCGCGCGGGTAATTTCCGGCCCGATGCCATCCCCCGGGATTAAGGTTACCAAATGTTTTTTTGTCATACCAAATCAAACCCGCCGTGTTTCTTAATATGCGCCATCAGGCCGCCTTCGTTTAAAATTTTAATCATTACGTCCGGCAGCGGGGCGACGGGAATATCCATTTTTTGCGTCAGGTTATGCACTACGCCGGCTTTTACGTCCACATCCAATTCGTCCCCGGCGTTGATTTTATCCGTATCGCACTCTACCAATAGCAACCCGATATTAATGGCGTTGCGAAAGAAAATACGCGCAAAACTCTTAGCCAACACAGCGTTTACGCCCGCCAGTTTGATAATGGTGGGGGCGTGCTCGCGCGAAGAGCCCAGCCCAAAATTTTTGCCGGCTACCACAAAATCCCCTTTTTGCATGGAGGAGGCAAACGCCGGGTCCGCGTCTTCCAAAACGTGTTTGGCCATTTCCGGCAGATTGCTGCGCAAATGAAACAAGCGGCCGGGAGCGATGTGGTCCGTGCTGATATCGTCGCCAAATTTCCAAGCTTTTCCTTTTAATTGCATATTAAATCTCCCTCGGGTCTGTAATGTGCCCGGTCAACGCGCTGGCTGCCGCCGTGGCGGGGCTGCACAGGTAAATAAACCCTTTGGTGTTGCCCATACGGCCCTGAAAGTTGCGGTTTTGGGTAGAAAGGCAGGCTTCCCCATCGCCCAAAATACCGCCGTGCACGCCCACGCAGGGGCCGCAGCCCGGGGTTTGCACGCTGGCGCCGCTTTCCACAAAAGTTTCAATCAAGCCTTCTTTTAAGGCTTGCAGCATTACATCGCGCGAAGCGGGTGTAATAAACAAACGTACGCCGTCAGCCACTTTTTTGCCTTTTAAAATACCCGCGGCCGCGCGCAAATCTTCTATACGCCCGTTGGTGCAGGTGCCAATATAAATTTGGTTGATTTTAACGTCAGCCAATTCTTTGGCTTTTTTCACATTGTCCACCGTGTGCGGGCAGGAAACCACCGGCTCCAGCTTAGACGCGTCTATTTTAATGACGCGTTCGTATTCGGCGCCATCGTCCGCTTTTACTTCTTTAAATTTATCGCCGCGGCCGTGTTCCTGCAAATACTTTTTGGTTTTTTCGTCCGTGGCAATCAGCCCGGCCTTAGCGCCGGCTTCCACCGCCATGTTGGAAAGGGTAAAACGGTCCGCCATTTCCATGTTTTCAATGGTGTCTCCGCAAAATTCCAACGCTTTATAGGTGGCGCCGTCCGCCCCGATAAGGCCGATTAAATGCAAAATTAAGTCTTTGGCTCCCACGCCGGGCTGGAATTTGCCCGTTACTTCCACCTTAAACGTGGAGGGTACTTTCAGCCAGGTTTTGCCAATAGCCATGCCTACGGCTACGTCCGTGGAACCCATGCCCGTGGCAAACGCGCCCAGCGCGCCGGAAGTGCAGGTGTGGGAATCCGCCCCGATTAAAATTTCCCCGGGGTTTACGTATTTTTCCACCAGCAACTGGTGGCATACGCCTTCGCCAATCTCGCTAAGGACGGCACCTGTGCGTTTGGCAAAATCCCGCAAAACCACATGGGTGTTGGAAAGTTCTTTGCGGGGGCTGGGGGCGGCGTGGTCAATAAATAAAATGGTGCGGGAAGGATTTTTGACGGTGCTAAAACCGGCTTTTTCCAATTCGGCCACCGTAAGGGGGCCGGTGCCGTCCTGCACGGCGGTAACGTCTACATCCGCCACCACAAAATCACCCGCGCGCACCGGCGCGGGAGCATGGGCGGAAATGATTTTTTCGGCTAACGTCTGTTTAAGCATTTTTTTCTTCTCCCAAATAATGCGGGGTAATGGTCATTACTTTGGCGGCAATGTCCGGGTGATGATAGATAAAGCGCAGTTCGCTTTCCACCAGCGGCAGCTGGTTGTGCACGTTGGCGTAGCGCACCAGTTCCAAAATTTCGCGGGCGTGGGCATCGTTCTTAAATTCCAGCTCCAGCTTTTCGTACACGTTGCGAAAGCCTTTAATGCCGCCATACTCCCCGGTGGTAATTACGCGGCCGGTTTCTATCACTTCCGGTTCCCCGCGGCCAAGTTCTTCAAAATCATACAGTTCATAATTGCGGCGGTCTTTTAAAGCGCCGTCCGCGTGAATGCCGGACTCGTGCGCAAACGCGTTGGCGCCCACCGCCGGCTGATTGATGGGTATCGGTACGCCAAACGCGTAAGAGGCGTACTTAGCCAACTGCCAGGCTTTGTTTAAACGGATATTGGGGTTTAATTTATAATCCCCCATGCCGCTGCCATGCACAATGGCCAACAGGCAGGAAACCAAATCCGCATTGCCGGCGCGTTCCCCCAAGCCGTTTACGGTGGTGTTAATGAAGGCTTCCACCCCGCCGTCCACCGCGCCTTTGGCGCCCATGACGGAGTTGGCCACCGCCATACCCAAATCATTATGACAATGCAATTCTATGCCAATGCCGGAAGCCTCGGCAATTTTGCGTATGCGGGTATAGATAACGTCCGGCGTGTCATAGCCCAGCGTATCGCAATAGCGAAAGCGAGAAGCGCCGGCTTCTTTGGCGGCGCAGGCGAACTCAACCAAAAAATCCAGGTCCGTGCGGGAAGCGTCCTCCGCGTTTACCCCCACGCCTAAAGCGCCTTTGGCTTTAGCCGCTTTTACCGCATGTACGGCTTTATTTAAAATGGCCTTGCGGTCAAAACGGCCGCCAAATTTACCCGCCAGCATTTGGTCTGACGTGGACATAGATAAATTGCAATACTGCAAGCCGGGTACGTTTTTATAAGCCAGGTCCACATCCTCTTCCACCGCGCGCAGCCAGCCGCTTAAACGGGTTTTGGTGATAATACCTTGTTTTACCAGTTCCAAATTGGCGTTTAAATAATTGGTTTCGTGGCTGGTGGTGGGAAAACCAAATTCAGAAAAAGCGACCCCCAGCTCATTAAGGTAACAATTCAACATGGTTTTTTGAAATTTAGACAGGCCTAAGCGGGAGGTTTGCACCCCGTCCCGGTTGGTCACGTCTACAATCCAAATAGTATGCTTCATATTGGGCCCTCCAAAATCTTTTTATATTCGTAGATTTTAGCATATTTGTACACGCTGTCCGGCTAAAATTATTAAAATCCATAAATAAAAATCCCGCCGAAAACAGCGGGGAAAATAAAAACTTTACTTGGGTTTATTGCGGTGATACTTTTGGAATAATTCCTGAAATTTCTCACGGTATGGGCCGGGAATTGTTTTATAGTAATTGGATACACTATATAGCGAAGAAGAGGAAGGAGGATATTTACCGTAACGGGATATATAATCCAACAATCTGGCATAAAGGCCTTTTTCAGGCAAAGACTCCTGTTGCTGCTGCAAACGCCGCACAAGAAGGTTGGCACCCGGAAAATCCGGGTTATCCTGCAGGGTTCTGAGCTTGGAGTATAAGGCAGACCCTTCTTGCGGCCATTGGCGGGTTTGAAGCAAATAAGTTTTTAATTCTTCCAAAACATTTAATACCCGCGCGTGGGTTTCGCCTCCCGCCATTATGCCCTTTGCCAAATTGGAAGCATAGTGGTCATATAACGCCAACCCCGCCTGGTACTTTTCTGCCGCGGAAACATTTTCCCCAAGCGCCTGTTCGGCTTCGCGCCGGGCGCCGGCGGACACATACGGGCTGTACAATACTTTTATTGTTTTCCAGGAAATAAAAGCTTCGCCTTCGGCAAAAGCCTTAAAAGATTGCCCAAAACCAGATCTCACGCCTTCCTTTTTTCTCTTTACGCTAAGTTGCGCCAAACGAGAGGAAAGCGTTTTTTCCATCTGGTCAATACGCTGGGATATTTCTTGCTGTTGCCAAGGAAAAAGTTTATCATAATGTTGTTTATAAACCTCCAGCGGCTGCTGGGGGCCTCCATATACGGACCCCATTACCCGCCGGACGGCCTCCCGGCGGACGGTTTCTTCCGGCGCGGGAAGGAGCATTTGCTCCGGATGCAAATCATTCCATTTATATATTTGGGAAAGGACCGTTAAATTTTTATCATGCTGCGCAGTTGAAATGCGCTGATAAAGGAAAGCTTTATCATTACGGGCCAGAATATTCCTGGCGTTTGAAAAATCCAGCTTGGAAAGGGACCATAAAATATTACGGTACTCGTTTTGTGTAAGCAGGTTTTCCTGTACAGCGCCGTTTAAGAAAGCAACCGCTTGTTGAAGGTCCGCCCCGTCATATAAATCAAATTTCAGAAATTGTTGGTTTAAATCCCTGCGGGAAGAGATGTCTTTGGTAGGAGAACTTTCCGACAAAGCGAGTTCTTCCCCCGTCAGCCAGCCATGCACCAAAGACTGGGCCTGCGCGTACCGGCCGGAACGGAAAAGAGCGTCCAACTCATCACGCTGGGGGCTGGCGGGAAAACGTTTTAACAACAAAAAAGAAACCCGCTGTAAATCTTTGCAGGAACGAAATCCTCTTAATTTAGCAAACCGCTTTTCCAATTCCAAAAGGTCTTTTTCGGCGGCTTTTACACCGCTAGAGGCCAGTTTCTTGCTAACCGCACCAATTACCGGCTTCTGAGCAAAAACAGCCGGGCATACAACCAGCAATAACAAAATAAAGCAAGATAGTTTCTTCATTATTTTTAAGATATCAAAACCCCAATACTCCCAGCCAGGGCCTTAAGACCTAACTCCCGTGTTTTTTAGACCTATGTTCTGGCAAGGCCCTAGCGTTTATTTATGGAATAATCCCATTAAAAAGCCCCCGTTTAAACGGGGGCAAAGAGGCATAAAACCTATTTTTTATAATGATATTTTTCAAAAAGCTTACGGAAACTCTCCCGATACGGCCCGGGTATTTTTTTATAGCGCATAATCGCATGGTACAGCGAAGAGGTAGACGGCGGAAGCTTGCCATGCTGGGCAATATAATTTTGAAGGGAAATATATATTTCTTTTTCCGGCAATTTCTGTTGCTGCTGTTTCAAGCGTTTTATCATCAGTTTGGCCCCTTCCAGCCCGGGAGCAGTTTCCAGTTCCTGCAAACGGGGAAACAAGTCAACTCCCTCCTGCGGCCATTGGCGGTTTTTAGATAAATAATTATCTAATTCCTGAAAAAGTTCCTGCACGCGCTGCATTTCTGGAGACACTACTAAATTTTTTTCTAAATTTTTAGAATAATCCTCATATAAATATTCCCCTGCTTTTACTCCTTCCCAATAAGAAAGGTTGCTGGACAAGGCTTTCTCAGCCGCAAGGCGGGCCGACGCGGACACA
This sequence comes from Candidatus Avelusimicrobium aviculae, assembly GCF_949292495.1. Classification (NCBI taxonomy): domain Bacteria; kingdom Pseudomonadati; phylum Elusimicrobiota; class Elusimicrobia; order Elusimicrobiales; family Elusimicrobiaceae; genus Candidatus Avelusimicrobium; species Candidatus Avelusimicrobium aviculae. Next base: position 45,698 of record NZ_CASEZB010000014.1, on the reverse strand, counting down.
TAAGGGCTGTAAAGCACCTGCATCACCGTCCAAGAAGAATTGACCTTCCCGGTTACAAAACTGGCCAAAGCCAAAGAAAAACGCCGTTTATCCATATGCCCCTTGTTGGAAGAGCTGGCTTGCAACGCACGCTGGGCAATTATTTTTTCCATTTGGTCTATTTGCGCGTCCAATTCTTGCTGACGCCAAGGCGGGAGCTGTTCATAATAGGCTTGGTGGACAGACAAGGGCTTCTTCTTTCCCCCCGATAATGGCCCCAATACCTGGCGGACAGCCTCTCTGCGGGACACATTGTCCAAAGGGGGTATTTCCATCGGACGTGGATTTAGATCTTCCCATTCATACATTTTGGCAAGCTGAAGCTGAGCCCTTTCGTATTGGGAGAGCGGAATCGTATGGTGCAAAACGGCTTTGTCATTACGGGTTAAAATGTATTCCGCGTTGCGAAAGTCCATACGGGAAAGAGACCATATAATATTGCGGTATTCTTTTACGTTTAGCAATCTTGTCTGCCAGCCCGCATGTAAAAAAGAAACCGCTTTTTGTAACTCCGCGCCTTTAGAAAGGTCAAAACCCAAAAAGCAGCTGGCAAATTCTTCGCGGCGGCTTTTAGGTTTAACGGGAGCAGGCGGATTAAACAAATCCTCCCCCGTCAGCCACATATGCACCTTGGCCTGCGCCTGCAGATATTTACCGGACGAAAACAAAGACTCCAGCTCATCACGCTGGGGGCCGGGTTCCACCCTGTTTTTTAACAGAACGGAAACTCTTTGCAAACTGGTGGGGGAAGGATCCTTCCTTAGCAAAATAAAACGTTTTTCCAATTCTTGGAGGTCTCTTTCCGTCGCTTTGACGCCAAAAGATTCCGCGTTCTTGCAAAAAGATTTTATAACAGTCTTTTGGGCAAAAGAGAGGGAAGAAACAAACAAAACAAATAAGATGCCATAAAATAGTTTTTTTATCATACCAATAAAATACAATAAAAACCGCAATTAGAGACAGGGCCCAAAGTCCTATACTTAACCGTTTTTTAGACCCATCTTTTTAAATAAAAAACCCCCGCTTTCAAAGCGGGGGGTTATTAAAGGCTTTTTAGAAATTCCTCCGCAGGAAGCGGGTCTCCCCATAAAGAGCCGGAAACAAAACGTATGCCGTTTTGTTTTAAGAACTCTGCCTGTTTGGAAGTGGTCACTCCGTCAAACTCAAGCTCGGCACCCAAAGCGGAAGCCAAATATTTAAAAGAATCAAACATTTGTTTCATGCGTTCTAAATCTTGGGAGTCCGGCACCGCCACTACCTGCACTTTAAGCCATTGGGCTTTTACCTTGGCCAAAAATTGAATGGCGGAAAGCCCTTCCCCAAAACGGCTTACCCCAATCACAAAACCTTCTTTTTGCAGGCGGGTGCCCAAATCAATCAAGCCTGCGATATTATGCTCCAAGGAATTTTGGGAAAGATCCAATTCCAAATCCGCCGGGTTTACTTGATAACTGTCAGCCAGCTTTTTCAACGCGGCGGCGAAATACGGATTATATATATGCAGCGGAGATAAAGTTACCGAAAAAGGCCCCTCTTGCCTGCCCCGGGCCCGCAGCGTTTTAATAAGTTTAAACAGTTCTTCCACCACAAACATATCTATTCTGCGGGCAAAACCGTTCCTCTCAAAAATAGGGCGAAAGGTGTGCCCGTGCAAATCCCCCAGCGCCGGGTGCCGCCAAAGCACCCGCGCGGCCGCGCGCACGATGCGGCCGGATTCCAAATCCCGCACCGGCATAAGCATAAGCTTAAACTCACCGCGGGAAAAGGCCCCTTCCATATCATTTTCCAGCCGTTTTTCCAGATTGGCCTGGGCGAGCATATCCTCGTTAAAAAAGGCAACCGCCTCCACGCTGTATTTTACGCTGCGGCGCGCCAAAAAAGAACGGTTTACCATTTCTTCTACGGGCATTTGCTTGTCTTTAATAAGGTATACGCCAAAAGAAAGAAGCAAACGCAAAGAAGGCGTTTTTTTACCGGGGGTGGACACTATCTCCTCATTTATCAATTCCAGCCGGTTGCGAAGGGATTGCTCGTCCTGATACTTTAACAACAGTTGGAAGCGGTCCGTTTCCATGCGGGAGAATTCCTCCCCCTCTTTTATATGGCTGGACAGTATTTGGGAAATATGTTTTAGCAATTCATCCCCGCTGCCCGGGCCGTAAATATTGGAAATAATTTTAAAACGGTCCACATCCAGCGTTACAAAAGCATAAGCCTGCTGCGGGTTGGCTTTTAATAAAGAAGCCATCACTTGCTGCATTTTATTCCAATTAGGCAGTCCGGTAATGGGGTCTTCATACGTTGCGCGCTCCAAGGCAAAGCGGTTGGATTTCTGCACCGCCAAAATATAGTACAACAACAAAGCAATTAAACCCAGCCCCGCCGCCATAAACGCAAGCGTCAGCCACACCAAACGGGCGGTTTTCACCAAAAGCACTTTCTCAGGTACCAAGGAAACCATATACCAGTCATTTATGCCCACCGGCACATAGCTGGCGTACATGCGCCCTCCTTTGCGTGTGGTGAACAACAGACTCCCGGTACGTCCGGCCCGCATATCCTCTTTCATTTTAGAAACGTCTTCTTGGGTATGCCAGGTAAGGTTATCACGATCCGCAAAGATATTGGTAAAATTTTCAATGGCTGTTTCATGATTGGCGTTAATGACCTTATCCCCGTTGGAACGAACAATTACATTGTATCCCTGTCCGCCAAAACTGTATACGGATAAGATATCCGTATACGAGGCAATGGAGCGGGTAGAAGCCAAAACGCCTTTTACTTCTCCGTCTTTAAAAACGGGTACCGCCTGCACAATAATTTCTTTACCGTCCGTAGAATCTTTGCGGCGCTGGGACAGGGCGGCCTTGCCCTGCATGGCTTGCACAAAGGCCGGCTGGGAAGAGGCGTCCATGACAGACCCGTCATTAAATACGGCGTATCCATTCGGACGGATAAAAGCCATGCGTTTAAAAGCATTGTTTTTCGTTGCCGCATTCAGCAAATCCATCATTTCTTCTTTATTTAAAGAAGTATACCCGGAAATAGCCGTGGCCATGGATTTGAGAGAATCCTCATCCCCCTCAATTTGTGTCTGTAAAATTTTCACTCCCTGGCGGGCTACTTCTTCCAGGCTGGAACGGACCTCACTCTCCAGCGTGCGCTGGAGCCGGCCCACATACAGCAAGCTCATTAAAGCCAAAACAGCCAAAAAACCCGTTACCGCCAAAAACGGAAACAAAAACGGATATTCGTTTTTCAGTTCTTTAAATTTCATTTTTCCCCCTAACAATGCCCCGGGTTATCCTGTCCCTGCGCGCGGAAAGCCCCCACCAGCTGCTGGGAGTAGGCAAACATGGGGTAAAACGGGTTTTGCGTATCACGCGCTTGCGCTTCGGGAAGTTCTTTATAAAACAGCTGGTCTTTAGCCACGGCAAATAGCGTAACACTGCCGGGCTGCGCGGCGGGAAGTTGGGTGGATTTTTCCATTTTATCCGTCAGCTTGCTGGCGTGGGCCAGCATACGGGCGGCAATTTCTTGCAGTTTTTCATTGCCATGCCCGCCAATAATTCCGCCCAAACCGCTTTTGCTGTTGTTTTCAAAATACAGGCTGCTGTCCCCCAACGAGTTGGTGGCAATTAACAAATATTTTACTTCCTGCCCGTCTTGAACGGGCATTTCCACCCCGGCAATGGATATTTTATCCGGCCCTAGCTCCATAACGCCTTTTCTGTTTTCCAAATTTTTCACATCCAGCCAAAAACCCCTCATATTCTGATACGCTTTATTCATATACAATCTCCTATTGAGCCCATAGTATCATTTTATGAGCGGCATTTTCAAAAGCAATAACACATTAGCCGTCTACCCAAAACCGAGCACAAAGAGTATAATAAAAGAAAGTTTTTTAGGAGACATCTTATGAATAAAACAGGCAAAGCGGTCATTTTAATGATGGACTCTTTTGGTATAGGCGGGGCGGAAGACGCCGCCCAATTTAACGATGAAGGCGCCAACACCCTGGGACACATTGCCCAAACCCGCAAAAAATTAAATATCCCCAACTTAACCGCTTTGGGCCTGCTGCAGGCGGCAGAAGACTCTTGCGGGAGTAAACCGCAAACCGGCCCGCAGTCCCCCGCCCGCATACAGATGCCTTCCAAATACGGTTTTATGAAAGAAATCAGCCGCGGGAAAGACACTTCCTCCGGCCATTGGGAAATGGCGGGCTGCCCCGTACAGTTTGACTGGGGTTACTTTCCGCCGCAGTATCCTTCTTTCCCGCAGGAACTGGTGGATAAAATCTGCCAAGAAGCCGGCCTGCCCGGCATTTTAGGAAACAAAGCCGCCTCCGGCACCGCCATTATTGAAGAATTGGGCCTGGAGCACATAAAAACAGGCAAACCCATTTGCTATACTTCGGCGGACAGCGTCTTTCAAATCGCCGCGCATGAAAAACATTTTGGTCTGGAGCGTTTATACAAAGTGTGTGAAATTGCTTTTAAGCACGTTAAACCCTATAATATCGCCCGCGTGATTGCGCGCCCTTTTGAAGGGGACGCACCCGCCACGTTTAAACGCACCAAAAACCGCCATGATTATTCCGTCACTCCGCCAAACCCCACCCTGTTGGATGCGCTAAAAAATGCTGGAGGAGAAGTAATATCCGTAGGTAAAATTGCCGATATTTTTGCCAAGCAAGGCATTACCCGGGCCATAAAAGCCAGCGGGCTGGAAGAATTGTGGAACGCCACCCTGCAAGCCTTTAAAGAAGCCCAACCCGGCAGCTTGGTATTTACCAATTTTGTAGATTTTGATATGACTTGGGGCCACCGGCGCGATACGGAAGGCTACGCCCAAGGGCTGGAATATTTTGACCAGCGCCTGCCGGAGCTGGCCGCCCTAATGGGCCCGCAGGACATTGCGTTTATCACGGCGGACCACGGGTGCGATCCCACTTACCAAGGAACCGACCACACCCGCGAGCACGTACCCGCTATTTTATTTGGCCCGCAGGTAACCTCCAAAAATATAGGCGCGCGCGAAACATACGCGGACTTAGGACAAACCGCCGCAGAATTTTTTGGGCTTGCGCCGCTGCCGTTTGGAAAGAGTTTTCTGCACGAGTAACAAACTCCCCGCCCCGGGCGGGCCGCTTTAAAAACAACCAAAAACCCCGGGGAACCCCGGGGTTTTTGGTTGGGAACATTTACCAATTTCTCAACAATAACACCAAAAGCGCCGCAAACACCCCGCATAACAATAGTTTGGCCAAGCCCAAATGTTTTTTAAGCCACCCGCTAAACGTGGCGGACTCATACCCCGCCAAGGCTAACATAAACACCAGTACCAATGGCACAATAAACATCAAATTGTATATCAGCAAAAATTCCGCCGCGCGCCAAAAATTATCCCCGGCTTCTTTCAGCACCACCACAATGGTGGGCAAATAAACCTGCCCCGTGCAAACCGCCTCCACCAAAGACACCACAAACCCCACTATCAAAGCCGCCGCGCCCAGCCGCCAAACGCTTTTATTGCGGTCTTTTAAAAAAGCGTGCATTACTTTATGAATAAAGGTTTTGTACTTAACCGGCAGCTGTAAAATAATGCCGGAAGCGTCTTTGGTGCGGCAGTAATGCCAGCAGTCATACGCGCTTAACAACAAGAAGGCCGCGCATAAAAGAACCGTTATCATTTTAAGACCCCACATCACATAGTAAAAACCCTGCATGGCGTATAAAAATTTAAACGCACCCAGCCCAAGCAGCACATATGCAATAAAAACAGCCGCGCAATAGGCCGAGCCTACGGCAATAATTTCCCGCTTTTCGTATTTATAAACGGAAAGAAAAGAAATAAAAAACACAATCACCGCAAAGGCGCACGGGTTAATCCCGTCCACCAGCCCCGCGCCGGCAATCATCCAAAAAGTAAGTTGGTTAAAAACGTCCCGGTGGGTGGGCTGGGTTTCGGTCAGTTCGGGCTCTTGCGCAGCAGCGGGCGAAGCGGTTTTTTGGGAAACCTCTTCTTTTGCGGTTGGGCTGAGCGGTAAGCCGGATTTAGTTAGGCCGTCTGTTTCTTTCGCCGGGGATTGGGCTTTCTGCTGTTTTACGGAGGGAACGGACGGCTCTTTAGGCTGAGAAACGCCTGTATTGGCCGGGGCGGGGTTTTCTTTTCCAAAAAGATTTGTTTTTGCTTGCTCCTCCCCTTCAGCAAGCAGTTCCGCGGGAATTTGCACCCGGGTGTTTTCTTTGTTCATTAACGCTTTGGAAACCGCCAAATCCGCCCGGTCTTTAATTTCTGACGGATACCCCATTAAAAATTCTTCCCCTATTACCATGGCAGGCGTGCCGCCGCGCTCTATGCCATATTCCCGCATGGCGTGCAGGAAAGCCAAATTATATTTTGTCACGTCTACCCGTACAAATTCTATGCGGAAAGCGTTGCGGCGCAAAAACCCGTCCAAAAATTCTTTTTCCATGTGACGGCAATGCAAACAATAAGGAGAGCCAAAATACACCACCCGTACTTGGGGGGCAGCCGCCGTTTGCCCTTGGGCAAAAACCGGTAAAAACAAAACCAGCAATAAACCGACCAGAAAAACACATTTTTTAATCATAGTTTTTAACATTCCTCACAAAAGTCATAAAAAGACGGAGCGGACGGATACGTCCCTCCCTCGCATTTTTGCGCGTGCGGCGGCGTTTGGCGGCAATGGGACAAAGAACCGCTTTCCAGCGGGAAAACCATTTCCTGCGCGGGAACGCCGCCCACCGCGCGGTGTTTCCAACAATGGCAGCCGGAGGGGTGAGAATTCTCTCTGTCCAGCACGCATACCCAAACGGCTTCCTGTCCCGGGGTTTGCCCGGAAGAGGAGAAATTGCCCCCATACGGGGCACGCACGGCGCGGGCGGAAAACACGGCCGAAGCGCCCATACCCGCCGCAAAAAACAGCGCGCAAACCCCCCAGGCGGCCGCCGTACGCCAAAGAGGTCTTTTAACAGCGGGGGTGTGTATGCGCTGCCAAACACGTTCCTGCGCCGCGCCGGACGCGTCAAAATCCAACCGGGAATACGTATTTAAAAAATCTTCCTGCCTGTTCATACATTCATCTCCTTGCGCAGCTTGGCGATACTGCGGTGCAAAATGGTACCCACATTGCTTTCACTCAGCCCGGTTTGGCGGGCAATTTCCCGGTTGTTCATGCCGGAATAAAACTTTAAGGCAACCAAATCTCTTTCTTTCCGGTTTAATATGGACATGGCGTTAAGCAAAGCCCGTGTGTCCTCTTGCTGTAAAGCGTCTTCTTGCGAAGGAGACAAAAAGGCATTTTCCTCAAACCCGGTTAAAGATAAAAATTTACGCACGTAATACAAACGGTAATACATATTAATTTCGTTACGGGCAATGGTAAATATCCATTGGCGAAACGTACCTTTTTGCGAGTCAAACAAAGCCATTTTTTCATACGCTTTGCGCCAAGCGCAGGCGGCCAAATCCTCCGCCAGCGCACGCTGGCCCACGCGGCACAAAATATAAGCAAACACAGGCTTAAAAAATTCTTGGTATAAAGAGGCAAAATTCATAACGTCTTCCTACTCATACTATGCATAAGTACAAAAAGTATCACAAAATTTCCTTCCAAAACAAACGCCGCTGGCAGGCGGCGCATAGAAGGAAGGTTTCCCTTTACAAAAACCTTTTAACGGATAATGGAAATGCTTTCCAGCCCGCTTTTCATTACCCATTTGCGCAATAACGGCCAGTACATAAACGGGCATTTAAGCAGTTTAAACCATAATTTCAGCCGCAGTAAAAACGTGGCGCGCGCGTAGCGGCGGTGTTCCTTCGGGGAAGGGTTTTCTCCCATTGCAAAGGCCAAACGCAAGGCGCTTAGCATGGCGCTGGACAGGCCTTCCAAGCTGCTGGGGCTGATGAACCCCGCCGCCTCCCCAATTAAAAAAACGCCGTCTTGGCCCAGGCAAAACTCCCGCCAACCGGCCGGGCGAAGCACGCGGCAGGCTTCGGTTTTATAAACTTCTCCAAACTTAAAACCGTAATTTTCAAGCGCCCGCTTTTGGGCTTCAAAACGTTCGCGGCAGTTAGCCGCGGGATACGCCCCGCCAAAAATAAAATACCCGTCTTTGGATACGGACCAGGAGTAACAATCGGTTTGGGCCGGGTCAAAAATACAGGAATAAAACGGACTTTTATGCGTTTCTTTAAACCATTGCTGCAAGGCAACGTAACTGCGTATTTTATGATGCGGGAAAAACGTGCGGCGCACGATGGAATCGGCCCCGTCCGCCCCTACAACGCGTTTGGCGCAAACCGTATGGGTTTGCCCGTCCCGCGTATAAGACACGCAAAACAAGCCGTCCGGCCGCCGCTCCAAACGGACCTCCTGCACCCCCGTTTGCACCTGTACGTGCGCGGGGATAAGAGACATCAGCCAGCGGTCAAACTGTTGGCGGTCCATATTCACGTAAAAACGCTGGTAATGGCGGCACAGGCCGGTTGCCAAATCCAGCGTGCGCACGGCAAAAAGCTGCGGGTCCACTAAAATAGATTTGGGCAAAGTTAAATCAAATCGGGCCAGCGTTTTTTGCGCGTCCGGCGCCAACAGGCCGCCGCAGGGTTTTGCAAAGCCGCCGGGCTGAAAAGTTTTTTTATCCAAACATAATACTTTTTTGCCGGGCAACAGCCGCGCCAGCGTACTGCCGGCCGGCCCCAACCCAACAATGACCACATCAAAAAGGGAATCTTTTGGCATTTTATTTTGACTGTCCCGCCGATAAAGTAATATTATTTGGATATTTTATCAATTATATCCACCATCTCGGCCGCTTTTTGGCGGGCTTCTTTCCCGCCGGAGCCAAAGGCCCCCGCCACGCAATGCCCCAAATGGGCGCGAAGCACCTCACAATGGGCGCGGCGCAAAACGGCTTGGGCCGCCAACAGCTGGTTGACGATATCAATGCAGTAGCGGTCCTCCTCCACCATTTTAAGTACGCCTTCCACCTGTCCGCGGGCGGTTTTTAACAAACGCGTAATTTTTTTATGGTCTGCCTGCATAATTTCTCCTAACGGATATTTTTTACCTGATATCCGGCCTGTTCCACCGCGCCGAGCAACGCCTGCGGGGAAAGATTTTCCCCCTCCACCGTTACTTCTTTAGCGGTTAAATTCACCTGTACTTTTTTTACGCCGGCCACCGCCTGCAGCGCGCCTTGCACGCGGCCGGCGCAATGGGCGCACATCATGCCTTCCACCGTTAATACCTGTACCATAAGAGGGGTATCCTCCTTTCCTTTTTTAATTTTATACGGCTTAAAATACCTAAGCCGCAAAGCATTAGTAACCACGAAAACAGAACTTAAACTCATACACGCCGCCGCAAACATGGGGTTTAATTTCCACCCCAGCCAATGATAAAAAACTCCCGCCGCCAGCGGTATGCCGCATACGTTATAAATAAACGCCCAAAACAGGTTTTGCTTAATATTGCTTATCACCGCGCGAGAAAGGCGCACGGCAGCCGCTACGCCGGTTAAATCATTTTTTACAAGCACCACGTCAGACGTTTCCAACGCGATATCAGTCCCCGAGCCCACGGCCACGCCCACATCGGCCCGCGCCAGGGCGGGGGCGTCGTTGATGCCGTCCCCCACCATAATTACTTTTCCGCTCTTTTGCAAACGGCGTATTTGCGCTTCTTTGTCCTGCGGAAACACGCCGGCAATAATGGTTGTAATTCCCAGCTGTCTTCCTATAAAACGGGCGGCGGATTCATTATCCCCCGTTAGGAGTACTACGTTTAGGCCCATTTGGCGCAATTGGCAAACGCTCTCCCGCGCGGACGGGTTTAACGAATCCGCCAACGCCAGTATACCGGCCAGTTGTCCGTCAAAAGCAAAAAACAGCACCGTTTTGCCCTGTTTGGCCCAAGCTTGGGCCTGCTGAGCGAAAGAAGAAACAATAACCACACGGCACCGGCGCATCAGCCTTTCATTTCCGGCGATAATTTGTTTCCCGTTTACGCGGGCGCAAATGCCCGCCCCCGGCAGGGTTTCAAACTCCTGCGCAAGCTGCGGGGCAATTCCCTGCGCCTGTTGGGCGCGCAGTACGGCGCGCGAAAGCGGATGTTCGGACGGGCTCTCCGCCCAAACGGCGTAATTCCAAAAATCCCGTTCCGCCATGCCGTCCGCCAGCAGGAAATCGGTTACTTCCGGCTTGCCTTGGGTAAGCGTGCCGGTTTTGTCAAAAACCACCGTATCCGCCAAGCGGGCGGTTTCCAATACTTCGGCCGATTTAAATAAAATCCCGTTGCGGGCCCCGGTGCCTGTCCCCACCATTACGGCGGTAGGCGTAGCCAACCCCAGCGCGCACGGGCAGGAAATCACCAACACCGCCACGGCGCACCCTATCGCCCAGCCCCAGCCGTAACCGGCCAGCAGCCACCCGGCAGCCGTTACCACCGACAAACCAATCACCACCGGCACAAAAACCCCGCTTACTTTATCGGCCAGTCTGCCAATGGGCGCTTTGGAGGAGGAAGCCTCTTCCACCAGCCGTATGATTTGGGAAAGAAGCGTCTGCTTTCCGGCATGGGTTACTTGAAAACGAAAATACCCCGCCCGGTTTATCGTGCCCGCGCGCACCAGCGCCCCGGCTTCTTTATCCACAGGCAAACTTTCCCCCGTTAAGGCGGATTCATCCAACGCGCCACGCCCGCTGAGGATAATGCCGTCCGCCGCCACAGCCATGCCCGCTCTCACGGCTAAAATGTCCCCCGGTTGAATATCGGCGGAGTCTATTTCCCGCTCTACGTCTTGTTCCACCCGCAAGGCCTTGGGTGGGGCGAGCTGAAGCAGTTGCTCAATGGCGCCGGAAGTTTTGCGTTTGGCGCGCGTTTCCAAATATTTTCCCAGCGTAATCAGCGTTAAAATCATACCGGCGGATTCAAAATACAGGCCGTGCAACGCCTCAAAAGCGGGCGCCCAGTTTGGCGCATCTTGCATCAGGATCAGCACGCGGTATAACGTCCACAAGCCGGACGCCGCCGCCGCACCCGCGCCCACGGCAATCAGACTGTTCATATTCGGTACGCCGCGCAACAAAGATTTAAAACCACTAATAAATATTACCCGATTAATAAAAAGAATAGGAACCAGCAACAGCCCTTGCGTTAAAGCAAACACGCCCGGGTTTTGCGTTAAAACGGCAGGCAAAGGCAACGAAAACATATGCCCCATGGCAATATAAAAAAGGGGAAACAAAAACAAAAGGGAATATCGCAAGCGCAAACGCAAAGCCCGCTCCTCGCTTTCCGAGGAAGAGGAGGGCTTTTCCTTTCCTGCGGGAACGGGTTGTTCCGGCAAGATAATCAGCGTGTAACCGGCCTGTTCCACAGCGTCTTTTAAACGCTGCGCGTTAAAGGCGTCGTCCGTCTCTACACGCAGCGTATTTTGCAGTAAATTAACCGCTGCCGTTTTAACGCCCGGCGCGCTTGAAGCGGCTTTTTCCACATGGGCGGAACAGGCGGCGCAGCTCATGCCTGATACTTTAAAAACAAATTGCGGCATATTCCTCCAAATACCCCACCCCTGGGGGGTATATCATTATTATATATCATTTAGCAGTTTGCTTTTTTCCCAAGCAATAAACAAGCCCAAAAACATTTCTTTCATTTGTTAGATTTGTTCTTTTTTGCTAGACTATTACTCGTCTATGACTATACTTATTATCATACTGATGTTAGTGCTAAACGCACTGTTGGCCGCTTACGAAATGGCCTTGGCCTCTGTTTCCCGCACCAAGCTGTCTATTTTGGCACAGGAAAAGAAACCCGGCGCGGAAAACGCGCTGTTTATGAAAGACCATATGGAAGGCAGCCTGGCTGTTGTACAAATTGGCATTACATTAGTGGGCGCGGTGGCGGCCGCTTCCGGCGGGGCAAGCGCCGATGAAGCTTTTTCCCCCAAGCTGCAGGAATGGTTCGCCCTGCCCAAACGGCTGGCGGATATGCTGTCCGTCGCCGTGGTGGTACTGCCGCTAAGCTTTATTACCATTGTATTTGCGGAACTTACCCCCAAAACCTTTGCCATTAAAAACAAAGAGTGGGTGGTGCTTAAATTTTCCCCCGTTATGCGCCTGATGTACTCGGTGCTTTTTCCCATCGTGCGCATTATGGAGTCTTTGGTAAAACTGACTACACAAAAATCTTTTAAGCAGGAAACAGACCCCAAAGAAGCCCAACAAGCCGCCCTGGCGGATTTGCGCACCGCGGTGTCTATCGCCTCTTCTTCCCGTTTATTTGGCAAAGCGGAAGAAAAGATTATGCTTTCCAGCGCGCTTTTTTACGTGCGTAAAATACGGGAAATACAAGTACCCATAGACCAAGTATATGTGCTGTACGCAAACGACTCTATCGCAGACACCTATTTAAAAGCCCATATGGACATGCACACCCGCTTCCCCGTGTGTGACCAAAAAGACAACTTGCAAAGCATTATCGGGTATTTAAACTTTAAGGACATTTTCCAAGCCACCAAACTTTCCGCCGGCAAGCCCACCACGGCACGTTCCATCATGCGCCCGATTGTCAGCTTAGAAGCGGACACTATTATTTCCGCCGCCTTGGATAAAATGATAAAAACCCACCAGCATATTTGCCTGGTAACGGAAAAAGGGAAAATAACCGGCATTGTCACCTTGGAAGACATTTTTGAAGAAATGGTGGGGGAGATTGAAGACGAGTATGACTTTTTTGCCGCCTATATCCGCCCGTTTGGGGACGGCGTAGTAGCCAGCGCGGCGGCAAACATCACGGATATTTACGCCGCGCTGAACCTGCCCGTACCGGCGGAAATGGCAAAAGTTTCTTTGGAAAAATGGGCTGAACAAAAATTGGGGCGCCCGGTTGCCAAAGAAGACAAAATCTCCGCGGACGGCCTATGCGTGGACCCGCGCAAATTCCGCCGCCACCGGTTGATGGAAGCCATGGTAACAAAAGGAAATATTTAACTTGCAGTAAAAAACCCCGGGCAAAAGCCCGGGGTTTTTATTAAGCTTAGTTGGCAAAATTAAATACAAACCAGCTTGCTAGCGGACAGAATCCCTTTTTTGATTAACTCCTGCCTAAGCTGCTGTGGGGAGTGAAAATCAATGGTTTTCATGCCCACTTTGGCGGCTGCGATGGTGTTTTCCGTCTTATCGTCAATAAACAACGTTTCCGCCGGGTTTAACTGGTAACGCTCCAACAAAATTTTATATAACGCCAAATCCGGCTTAATGGTTTTTTCCTCTCCGGAAATAACCACCCCGGAAAACAGCGGGAAGAAATTGTATCTTTCCTTAGCCAATGAAATGGTTTCGGCGGACCAGTTGGTTAAACCGTAAATTTTATACCCTTGGTCATAGAGTTCTTTCATGATTTCAACGCTGCCTTTAATCAGGCCGCCCAGCATTTCCTCCCAGCGCAGATAATAGTCGTCAATTTGGGCGGAGTAGCGCGGATATTTGGCTTTCAGCTCCGCAATTCCTTCGGAGAAACTGCGCCCCGCGTCTTGGCGGGCGTTCCATTCCAAGGTGCAAATATTGTTTAAAAACCATTCCATTTCTTGTGTGGAAGAAAAAATCTTACGGTATAAATACCGCGGGTTCCAATCAATCAGTACGCCTCCAAAATCAAACACGATATTCTTCATGTTTCCCCCTGACAAGTTGTCCCTTCGTCTTTATTATAACTTTAGCTTGCCGCATTTTCAATGGGATTTTATACCTGCTTTTTATAAAAACGCCAGGCGGTTAACCTGGCATTTTTACGCTATAAAACCAAGGTGTCCTCCATATCCGGCCCGGTGGAAATCAAAGCCAGCTGCGGGTGCGGATATGTTTGTTTTGCCAGCTCTTTTAAGCCCTCTAAAAACTCTTTGGCCTGCGGGGTAAAATCTTCGTAGGATTTTATTTGGTCATTTCCCGCAAACATATCAATATGCGTAATGGCGATTTTGGTACAGTTGTTAATCATAATAGCACGCGCGGCGGAACGTTCTTCAAACGCGCCAATGCGGCGCAGACGTTTGCTGACGCTGCCTATCTCATGCCCTTTGGTATGATAAACTTCCAGCTGTTTTTCATCGGTAAGTTCATGGTCCAGCGGGCCGGGGCCTACGCGCGTAACATACGGTTTAAAAACCACGTATACGTCCCGCACGCTTTTGGGGCCCAAGCCGGCCTCCCCCAAGAAAGTGGAGGCCGTAGTGTCGCGTGAAGTGACAAACGGGTATTCCCCATGCAACAAAGACAGTTTTATCCCCTGGGTTCCTTCCAGCAAAATATCTTCCCCTTTATCCAACGCGCCGTTAAGCAGGGAAGGAACGTCCTGGATAAAATCTTTCAGCAAAGGCTCGTCTTTGGCAAATTTCACTTCCCGCCGTTCAATGCGGTGTTTCACCGCCTGGCCTAAGCCGGTGCCCACACTGCCGATATGCTGCATAAAATGGGAGGCGTTCTTCTCGGCGGAGGTTTCCTCGTCGCTAATCAATACGGCAAGCGGGTCAATAATCAACCGGTCGCGCGTGCCGGTAAGTTCCACTTCTTTTAAAAGCCATTCGGTTTTTGTATAAGCGCCCGCCCCCAAAACCAGTTTGGTATTGGGATTTAAAAACCCGGACGGAATATTTTTTAACGTATAAGATTTCCCGTTGCACACCACGGTATGCCCGGCGTTTGGGCCGCCCACGCGCACACAATAGCTGTAATTGCCTTTATAAGATAAATAGGCGGAAATTTTTCCTTTTCCTTCGTCTCCGGCTTGACCGCCGCATACGATGTCTATCATAATTTGCCTCCGGCTTGGCGCGGCGCCAACCCCACATAAGAAAATACGGTTAACGCGCGCAAACGCTCTTTGGTTTGTGCATCTACATCCAACTCATTAATAAAATCCTGCAAATCCTGTTTGTTAAAGGAGCGCCCCCGGCTAAACGCTTTTACTTTTTCATAAGCGTCAGGTATCCCCGCCGCGCGCAAAATAGTTTGCAGGCCCTCGGCTAATACCTCCGGATGGGCAGCCAGTTGCTCCCGCGCGGCCTGGCGGTTAAAAGAAACTTTGTTTATTCCTTTTACTAAAGAATCATAAGCCGCCAACGCATACCCAAACGCCATCCCCATATTACGAAGAACCGTAGAGTCCGACAAGTCCCTTTGCAAACGGGAAAGTGGCAGTTTTTGCGAAAAGAAACTCAGCAGTGCGTTGCAAAGCTGCAAGTTGCCTTCCGCATTTTCAAAATCAATCGGGTTTATTTTTTGCGGCATGGTGGAAGAACCCACTTCCCCGGGCCGGGCGTTTTGTTTTAACAGGCCGTCGCTGATATAACGCCAGAAATCTTGGCAGAGCCCCAGCAAAATGACGTTCACCCGGCGCAGATTATCAAACAGCTCCGCATAAGAATCCCGGTTGTCTATTTGGGTGGAAAGCGGGCTTAAAAAAAGTTTTATTTTGCGTCCTTTGTTGAGTTTATCCACCAAACGCCGCGCGGCGCGGGGCCAGTCTATCCGCGCAAATGCCGCCATATGGGCGTTATAGCATCCTACCGCGCCGCTGAATTTGCAGGAAATACGGGTTTTCCTTAACTGCTCCAGCTGGCGGGCCAGGCGGCTTTCAAATACGCGCACTTCTTTGCCAAAAGTGGTAGGCACGGCAGGCTGCCCATGCGTGCGGGCCAAAAGCACGCTTTTGGCTTCTTTGCGCGCTAAAGCCGCCAAAGAACGGCGTAAATTTTCAAGCGCGGGAAGCAATCCTTTTTCTAACCCGTCAGACAACAGCATCGCGTAAGACACGCTGTTTATGTCTTCGCTGGTAAGGGCAAAGTGTATCCAAGGGGTGTATTTTTTAAGTGCGGCGGCGGATAGCTTTTCTTGGATAAAATATTCCACCGCTTTCACGTCATGATTGGTGGCCGGGCGGCCGTTACGGCCGGAAAATTCATATTCTTGCAAAGCGGCCAAATCCTTTTCGCTTAAACAAGGTATTTGTTGTAAAATTTTTAACTGCGCTTTAACCGGCGCGGGCACACCGGGCAAACGCAAAGAAAGAATTTCCTCCAGCCAAGCGCACTCCGTACGTACGCGGGCAAATGCCAAGGAGTCCTCCCCCATGTACCGGGCCAAGGTGCTTACTTTATGGGCATAACGCCCGTCTAACGGGCAGAGAATGTTTTCTTTCATTATTTATATTTTACCAAATTCGTATTGGGGACCTGTAAGCAAAAACCCCCGCTTAAGCGGGGGTTTTATTATTTAACGGCGCCATGGGCGCGCAAAACTTTTTCTACTTGAGAATATTTCTGCCTTTTGCTGATTTCCAACGCGGTAAACCCCTTGGGCGCCGCTAAATTGGGATCCGCCCCAGCCTTTAAAAGCACCTCGGCAATATCGGACCGGTTTAAAAGGGCCGCCTGCATTAAGCCGGAAATTCCCCCTTTGCTTTGGGCGTTTAAATTTACATCCGGCACAGCCACCGCGCTTTCAATTAACTCCGCCGGGATATGCGGGGAAATCAAACGCACCCATAAAGGAGCCCCGCTCATCACATCCATAAAAAGTTCTTCCCCTTGGGTGGAGTTTACATCCAAACCCGCTTCCAGAAAAGAGCGGAGAACTTCCCAACAATTCGGCTGTTCCAGATAAGTTTCTCCCCCCTCCGCCACTACTTCCGCCAGGGAAACCCCGTCCACTAGATCATCGGGGCTGAGGCCGTTTTCCAACAGCAAACGGGCCGTTTCCTGGCTGCCGGGCAAATAACAAACAAAAGCAGCCACTCCCAAAGGACTCGTTCCCACCGCAATGACCGGCGCGTCTTCCTTAGCGGAAGATGGAATTTTTTCCGTTGTTCTAGCTTGTAAATTGACCCCTTGCTCCACCAACGCGCGCGCCGCCTTTGAATGCCCTAATAATACCGCTTTGGATAAAACCGGCAAACCCGGCTGGGCCATGGCGTCTTTCGGAAACCCCCATTTAAGCGCTTTTGCAATAAGCGCCGGGTTATCTTCTTCCACCCCTTTTAAAAGCCAGCTGCGCTGGCAGGCGCGCAAAACGCCGAAACAAACCAGCCCCGCCGCCGCCAACAGCGCAAGACCCCAAACCATCTTTTTCAAATTTTTCTTTTTAAACATATCTTTATTGTATAAAAATACCCGGGGGAAATACGCTTTCCCCCAGGTATACGGATAAAAAACCAATTACTCCGCCGCAGCAGTTTGCGTTTGAGCAAACCCGTCCTGCTCCGTCCAGCCGCCTCCTAACGCCTGGCACAAAGTGACCACGGCGTTGAGCTCGTTTAAGCGGGCGGTGGAAAGACTCATTTCAGCAGAAAGCAAATTGCTTTCCACATCCAATAAATCCGTAACGCCAATCAGCCCGGCCGCTTCCTGCTTTTTAGTTAAATCATAGCTGCGCTGCATGGCTTGGGTTTGTTCTTTGTAAGAGTCAAACACTTCCCGGTTAATGCGGTTGGCGGAGAGCGCGTCCAACGCTTCTTTAAACGCTCCCTGCACCGTTTTTTCATACGCAGCCAGCATCTGGCGGTATTGGGCCTCGGCCGCTTTGTTTTGGGAACGGATTTTTCCGCCCTCAAAGATGGGAGCCGTTACCCCGGCCGCCAAATTCCACACGCCAGAAGAACCGCCGGCAAACAACTCATTTAACGCCCCGCTGGCATACCCGGCGGAAGCCGTTAACGGAATAGACGGGAAATACGCCGCGCGCGCCGCGCCGATATTGGCATTGGCGGCGATTAACTGCCCCTCCGCCTGGCGTACGTCCGGCCGGCGGGTTAATAAATCAGAAGGAAGGCCCTCCGGCACATTGGGAATAAGCGTAATGGCGGAAAGTTTTTTGCCTCTTTCCACGCCGTCCTGCGCGATGGCGCGCGGGCTTCTGCCCAAAAGCACGGACAACGCCGTTTCCGTTTGGGCTATTTTAAGCGTTAACTCCCGCTGCTGCGCCTCTACGGAAGACATACTGGCCTGCACGCGTTTTAAATCCACTTCCGTGCAATAGCCGTTTTTGTAGCGGCTTTCATAAATACGCACGTTTTCTTTGCGGGCTTCCAGCGTGCGGGTGGCAATGGCAAGCTGTTCATCCAACGAGCGCAAAGTAAAATAATTGCGCGCCACATCCGCGGTTAAAGCCAAACGCACCGTATCGCGGTTGGCTTCGCTGGATAGAAGCTGCGCGCGGGCCGCCTCGCTCAAGCGGCGGTATTTGCCCCATAAATCCAACTCAAAAGACACCACGGCGTTGGCGGTGCTTTGGGTTTGGCCCGAGCCCTGCGCATTGCCGGCGCGGCCGGTTTCCCCCACGGCGCTGAGGGAAGGGAGCTGGTCCGCCGTGGCAAGGCCCACATTGGCGCGGGCTTCGTCCACACGGGCAATGGCTAATTGCAAGTCTTTATTATAAGCCAAGGCTTCATCTTCCATTTTGTTTAACACGGGGTCTTCAAACACTTCCCACCATTTGGTGGTGGTAAAAATGCTGAAATCTTCCTGCGAAGCGGCGGGAAGTTGGGTTTCCGGTTTTTTGTAATTGGGCCCCAGCATACAGCCCCCCGCAAACAAAGCGCCCGCAAATAAAAGCGCAAATTGTTTTAATTTCATGCTTGTTCCTCCTGGCCGGACGCCTGCTGCGCCGGTTTTTGTTCCAAATTCATTTCAGCCCCGGTTTCCGTTCTTGCGGCGCTTTTACCACCCAACAACACAAAGAATAACGGAACAAATAACGGAGCAATCAACGTAGCCGCCAACATACCAAATACCACAGCCGTACCAATGGCGTGGCGGCTGGCCGCGCCCGCGCCGGAACTGATAGCCAGCGGCACGCAGCCTAAGATAAAGGCCAAAGAAGTCATCACAATCGGGCGGAAGCGAAGCTGGGCCGCCTGTACGGCGGCTTTGGCCGCGTCTAAGCCTTGCTCTTTAAGCAGCACGGCAAATTCCACAATCAAAATAGCGTTCTTTGCCGCCAAGCCCACCAGCGCCACCAAAGCGATTTGGAAATAAATATCGTTGGATAAACCGCGCGCGAACGTGCCGGCCAAAGCGCCGAAAATGGCAAACGGAACCGCCAATAATACGGCAATGGGCAGGCTCCATTTTTCATACTGGGCGGCTAAAATCAAAAACACCACCAGCATGCCTAATAACAAGGCGGAAGCGGAAGAAGAACCGGAAAGTTTTTCTTGGTAAGTGGTGCCGGTCCAAGCCAATGTAAAGCTGGGGTCCAACACCTCTTTGGCGGTTTTTTCAAGCGCTTCAATCGCGTCGCCGCTGCTGTATCCGGCGGCGGGCGTGGCGATAATTTTGGCCGCGGGGAACACGTTAAAGCGTTCCACCATATCCGGCCCCAACGTGGGCGTAAGCGTTACCAAGGAAGACAGCGGCACCATGGAACCGGAACTGGAGCGCACGTAAATGCCGGCTATTTGTTCCGGGCGGGCGCGGTATTCGCCCTCGGCCTGCATCATTACTTTAAAGCTGCGGCCGGAATAAGTGAAGTCATTTACATAGGCTGTACCGAAAGTACCTTGGATGGTGGTATAAAGCTCGCTTAAAGAAACGCCCATGCTCTGCGCTTTGATTTCGTCCACCGTCATCTGATACTGCGGAACGGCGGAAGAGAACGTAGTGCTTGCGCTAGCAATCTGAGGGAGTTTTTTGATTGCCTCCAAGAAAGCATTGGTTTGGGCTTCCAGTTCTTTGCTGCCGCCGGAGCCGCGGTTTTGAATATAACCTTCCAAACCGCCGGTGGTACTCATACCCGTAATGGCGGGCGGGTTAAACGGCATGACCAACGCGTCCGGTATTTTGGTTTGGGAAAGTTTAAAAATAGTTCCCACCAAACCAAAAGAAGACAAAGCTTCCGTCTTGCGTTCATCCCACGGTTTTAAGCGGATAAAAGAAGCTATGCCATTGCTTTTTTGCGTGCTGCTAAGCATATCAAAGCCGGAAAAGGTCAACTCGTCCGCCACGCTGGGCTGGGACTGAATTAATTTTTCCAACTCGCTGGCTACTTGCTGGCTTTGAGTAAGGGAAGCGGCAGGATCCAACTGAGTCGCCACCATCACCATGCCCTGGTCCTCGTCCGGCAGCAAACTGCTGGGCACAATTTTAAACAAGCCCAGCGCCCCGGCAAATAACAGCACAATACAAACCAGCGCCACCGGTATGCGGCGGATAAAGAAAGCCACCGCACCGGTATATTTATTGGTTAATTTTTCAAAGAAACGGTCAAACTGATAAAAGAAACCGTGGGTAGGTTCTTCGCGGTGGCGCAACAGAAGCGCGCACAAAGCCGGCGTAAGCGTAAGCGCCACCAGGCCGGAAATCACCACAGACACCGCGATGGTAATGGCAAACTGCTGGTACATTACCCCGGTTAAACCGCCCATGAACGCCACCGGCACAAACACGGAACACAGCACCAGCACAATGGCCACCACCGGGCCGGATACTTCGTCCATGGCTTTAATGGTGGCTTCTTTAACGGGCAGGTGTTCGGTGCGCATAATGCGTTCCACGTTTTCAATCACTACAATGGCGTCGTCCACCACAATGCCGATAGCCAACACCAACCCAAACAGCGTAAGCGTATTAATGGAGAAACCAAACAACATCATCCCCGCAAACGCCCCGATAACAGATACCGGCACCGCCAAACAGGGGATTAGCGTAGCCCGCCAGTCTTTTAAGAACAAATACACCACCAAGAACACCAAAATCATGGCTTCAATTAAGGTGTGGATTACTTCTTTAATGGAGGCGGTTACAAACAGCGTGGTGTCGTAAGCTACTTTATAGTCAATATCCAAATCCGGCGGAAAGTTCGCCGCCAGTTCTTTTAAACGCGCGTCCACCGCTTTGGCCGTAGCCACCGCGTTGGCGCCGGGGGACAAATACACCCCCACCGGCACAGCCGGCTTGCCGTTTAAGTTGCCGTTAAATTCATAGTTTTGGCTGCCCAGCTCTATGCGGGCTACGTCTTTTAAGCGCAGGGAGGTTCCGTCCGCATTGGCGCGCAAAATAATCTCGCCAAATTCTTCCGGCTTGGTAAAACGGCCGGGCGCGATGATAGAGTACATCCGGTCCACCGACTGCGGCAACGGCGGCTGACCGATTTTACCGGCGGCGCGCTGCACGTTTTGGGCTTGTACGGCGGCAATTAAATCACTGACGGACAGCCCCCGCTGGGACAACACGTCCGGCTTAATCCAAATACGTATAGAATAGTCGTTAGCGGCCATGACCATGGCGTCGCCCACGCCTTCAATACGTTTTAAATCATCCACAATATTGATTAAGGCGTAGTTGCCGATGGTGGTGGTATCCGTTAAACCGCTGGGAGAATAAAAAGCGATAAACTGCAAAATGGAAGAGGACTTTTTATCCACCGTAATACCGTAGCGGCGCACCTCTTCCGGCAAGGAAGCCGTGGCGCCCTGTACGCGGTTGTTTACGTTAATCATGGCCTGGTCCGGGTCGGTACCTACTTTAAAGGTAACAATCAGGTTCATGTCCCCGTTAGAGGCGGAGGTGGAGTTCATGTACAGCATGTCCTCCACGCCGTTTACCTGCTGTTCAATGGGGGCGGCCACCGTTTCGGCAATTACCTCCGGGCTGGCCCCGGGATAAGTGGCCGAGACCTGAATAGTGGGAGGCGTTAAATTGGGGTATTGCTCAATGGGCAGCATAGTGATAGACACCACCCCGAACAATACGATAAGAAGCGAAATGACCGTGGAAAATATCGGCCGGTTAATAAAAAATTTTGAGAACATGGCTCCCTCTTATTTTTCCGCTTGGTCCGCCGCGGCCTCTGGCTGTTGGGCGGCAGGCTGTTCTTGGTCTTGGGCAGGCTGGGCGGAAGCATCGGCCTCCGTTTCCTGTGCGGACGGGGCTTTTTTATCCTCTTCTTTTTTACCGCCTAAAGAGGCCGGCAAAGAGAAATCTTTCATCGTTACGTTTACCTGCATGCCGGGTTTAATTTTAATCAACCCGCCGGAAACAATGGTTTCCCCGCCTTTTAAGCCTTCCGTGATAATGTACATATTATCCTGCAATTCCCCCTGCACCGGGCGGGCCAAAACGGCGTTATTTTCATCCACCACATATACAATCATGCCGTTGGGCGTATTCAACACGGCGGAAGAGGGAACCAAAACCGCATCTTTATAAGTAGCGCCCACTAAACGCACGCGCACAAATTGGCCGGGCATAAGCTGGCGGCTGTTATTAGGATTGGCAAACTGGGCTTTCATAGCCAAGCTGGAAGTTTGGGCGTTTTCCGTGCTGTCAAAGAAAATAATTTTTCCTTTTTCCGGATATACTTTGCCGTTAGAAAGGACAACCTCTACATAAACGGGCGCTTTGGAAGGGGCCACCTCGCGGTATACTTTCGGATCAATGGCGGGGGCGGATTCTTTATCCCCCAACACAATCTGCCCTGACACATAACCGCTGGCTAATTTTTCAAACTGGCGGCCCGGCATGGAAAAATTTACCCACAGCGGGTTAATTTGTACCATGGTGGTAAGAAAACCCGTTTCCCCGGCAGGGGAAATTAAACTGCCAACGGACTGAGCTTCCCGCCCGGTAATACCGGAAATGGGAGCCGTTACTTTGGTGTAACCCAAATTAATTTCCGCGTTGCGTACTTCCGCTTCGGCCACTTGCACGTCCGCTTGAGCCGCTTCAAAAGCGGAAAGGGCGTCATCGTAATTTTTTTGGCTGACGGCATTGTCCGCGCGCAACGTTTTCATGCGGTTGTATTCCCGCCGGGTGCTGCGCTCTTGCGCCTGGGCTTGCGCCAAAGCGCCTTTTGCTTTTGCTAAAGCCGCTTTGTATTCTTTGTCATCTATTTGAAAAAGCTGGGTACCTTCTTTTACATATTCCCCTTCATTAAACAGGCGCGCTTCTAAAATTCCGCCCACCTGGGCGCGAATATTCACCTGCAAAGAACCCGCCACCTGGGCAGGATATTCTATATTCCAAGGCAAATCCGTCTTAAGCACTTTAATGGCATTTACCGCCACCGGGGCACTCTGCCCGGCAACCGTTTTATCTTTACAGGCAACACTGCATAACACGCCTGTTAAAAGCAAAACCCCTATTAAACTTCTAGCTACTTTTTGCATAACGTATCCTCTTTTGTAAAATAAACGTCCTTTAAAATTATAGCAAGTTTTTAACAATTTTGTTTACCGCTCGGTAAATAAATTTTAACCGCTGGCATTTATTCTAGGAATTGCTACAATACATATATGAGTGAAAAACAAAACATGTTGGAAAGCCGCCCATATAACGCGGCAGACCCGGAACTGCTGCAAGAAAGAAACCGCGCCAGGGAATTGTTAAAGAAATTAAATTTTACCTCCCCGCAAGATGCGGCCCTGCGCGCCCAGCTGCAAAAGGAACTGTTGCCTAACGCCGCCGAAGACCTGCACATAGAATACCCTTTCTTTTGTGACTATGGAGCCCAAATATATACGGGCAAAAATGTTTTTATTAATTTTAACTGCACCATTTTGGACTGCGCCCAAGTGGAAATAGGGGATAATACCCTTATTGGTCCCAACGTGCAAATATACACGGCCACCCACCCGCTACAGCCGCAAAAACGGCTGGAAGGCTTGGAGTCCGCCCAAAAAGTACGCATCGGCAAAAACGTGTGGCTGGGAGGAGGGTGCATCATATTGCCCGGCGTATGGGTGGGCGATAACGCCGTTGTGGCGGCCGGCGCCGTAGTTACGCGCGACGTGGCCCCCAACACAGTAGTGGCGGGAAGCCCGGCAAAAATAATCCGCCGTTTTTTGGGCTGATTGTATTTGGCGTAAATAAAATTTCCGAGTTGTCCGCCGGTACGCTGCCTATTGTTTAAACAGGCGTTTTGGCTTTCGGTTAAGGTGGATTTTATGAAAGTGGCAGAAGATATATCACAATTAATTGGCGATACACCCTTGGTGCGCATACAAAAGTTAAACCCGGGTCCCGGTTTATTATACGCCAAGCTGGAGATGTTTAATCCGTACAGCATTAAAGACCGCGCCGCCTTAAATATATTGCAACAGGCCGAGCGATCAGGACAGCTAAAACCCGGCGGACGCATTGTAGAGCCCACCAGCGGGAATATGGGAATCGCATTAGCTTTTTTAGCGGCGGTGAAAGGATATGAAATTACCCTTACCATGCCCGAAAACATGAGCCCAGAACGCGTGAAACTGCTAAAAGCGCTGGGGGCAAATATTGTGCTCACCCCCGCATCCAAAGCCATGAACGGTGCCATCCATAAAGCACAGGAAATTTTGGCCCAAAATCCCGGGGCGTTTATGCCTTCCCAATTTGAAAACCCCGCTAACGCGCAAGCCCACAGCCAAACCGCTTTGGAAATCCTAAAAGATTTAGATAACCGCGCAGACATATTAGTCTGCGGAGTGGGAACCGGAGGGACATTAACCGGTACGGCCCAAGAGTTAAAAAAACATTGTCCCGGCTTGTATACCGTAGCCGTAGAACCGCAGGACAGCCCTGTCCTTTCCGGAGGCAAGCCCGGCCCACACAAACTGCAGGGTATTGGGGCGGGATTTATCCCCAACATTTTAGACACCAAGCTGATAGATGAAATTATCCCCGTCACGGCGGAAAACGCCGGCCATACGGCCCGGGCGCTGGCTAGGTCCGAGGGGATTTTGGCCGGCATCAGTTCCGGCGCGGCGCTGTGGGCGGCTTTACAAGTAGCGGCCCGCCCGCAAAATGAAGGGAAAAATATTGTGGTCATCTTTCCAGACAGCGGAGAAAGATATTTAAGCACTTGGGAGTTTGAAGAATGAAACTTAAGCATGCCCTCGCTTGTATTCTTTTATTAACCGCCTCGCAAGCCGGGTGGGCCGCGCAGGAAGATATTATTATAATAGAAATGGACGGAAAAGATTATCCCTCTTCTTCCTCTGAACCCAGTGTGTCCGTCTGGAAAAGTTCCACCCGCCAGCTTGAAAAAGCATTTAAAAACAAAACCGTATCCCAAGTGCTTACAGCCGCCACCACCGTGCCCAGCATACAAGACACATTAACGGCTTCTTCCGGAGAAGAATACGTCCTGCTGCGCTACGGGGACGAGGACTCTTTCCGAAAATTTTTGTTTTCCGCCCAAGAACCCACCCGGTTTTTAGCCGCCGCCTCTACAGTGCCGGAAGTATTGGCCCTGCAACAAAAATATAACGTGGATATGACCGTTACCCGCACCGCTTTTGAGAAAGCTTACCCAAAAGCCACTTTTTTAAATGTAAGCGACTTGCAAAACAACACCACGCAAATCGTTTTTCAATTACAACAAAACCCTAAAAAACCTATTTTCACTTATTATGTATTTGAGGACGACCGGCTTACCCGCGCTTTTTTTGACGACGAATCCTATAACGCTTATTTAAAGAAAATCTCAGACGCTAACAAAAACTACACGCAAGCGCAGGAAAAGAAAAAACAAGAAGCCGAGGCCGCCCGCCAAAAAGCCCTGCAAGAACAAGAAGAACAAAAACGCCGGGAAGCCGCCAAATGGCAGCGCGCCTTGGTGGAAGGCGGCACTACGGAACAATATTTATACGGCCCGCGCTTGATAAAAGGCGCCGCGTTGGAACGCCGCAAAAAACAACAAGAAGAACAAAATAAAAAATAACCACAAGCGGTTGCCAGTCTTTCCCAGGCACAAGCATGTTAAAAATTCCGCTAACTAAATTTTTTAACATACTAACCCCGGCGGATTTCCTATAATGGGTATATGCATATGGACCCAATAGCCCTATCTTCTTTTGGTATAGCCGGCGCGCTGTATGTTGTTTTGCAGCTCAGCGTTACCATACATATTTTATTACATAAGGACGAAGTCCCCAGCGCCATAGGCTGGATGGGCCTTATTTGGCTTACCCCGTTATTGGGTACGGTCATCTATGTATTATTGGGGATAAACCGCATACACCGCAAGGCCCTGTCCCTGCGCAACAGCGGGCCCAATATCATTACACATTCTAACCCCAATATAACAGAAGCCCAACGCCACATACCCCCCGCTTTTATACAGTTGCTTCGTTTGGGTTATAAAGTACACCCGCAACATTTTGCCGCCGGGAACCGAATCACTCCTTATATTAACGGAGACGCCGCCTACCCGGAAATGTGCCGCCTTATATCTTCCGCCCAAAAAGAAGTTTTAATTTCCAGCTATATTTTTAATAATGACAAGGCCGGCCAAATGATTTTATCCGCCGCACAAAACGCCGTAAAAAACGGGGCAAAAGTAAAAATTCTGGTAGACGGGGTGGGGCTCAATTATTCCAAACCCAATTTAGCGCGCGCCGTTAAAAAATACAAGGGCATAGAGTTCAGCGTTTTCCTCCCCTCCAAAAGCCCGGTTACGCTGCCTTTTCTTAATTTGCGCAATCACCGCAAAATAATGATTATAGACGGGAAAGAAGCCTTTTTTGGCGGCATGAATATTGCGCAGGGCAACTTGGTAGCCCAACAGCCTAAAGAACCTATCCAAGACGTAACCTTTAAAGTACAGGGGCCAGTAGTACAACAAATGATACGGGTTTTTGAGGAAGATTGGATTTTTTCCGGGAAAAAGCATTTTATTCCGTTTTCTGTTTCGGAAAAAATCATCCTTCCCGGAGCCACCCCCGCGCGCATTATTCCGGACGGGCCGGATAATGATTTTGGCAAAATTAAAACATTAATTATGGGGGCTTTGGTCTGCGCCCAAAAATCCATACATATCGTTACGCCGTATTTCCTGCCGGAAAGGGACGTGCTTAACGCCTTGGTGTTGGCCAGTATGCGCGGGGTACATGTGGAAATTATCCTTCCTTCCAAAAGCAACATATGGGGGATGGACTGGGCCATGCGGGCCAACTTTCCCCGCTTGCTAAGAAGAGGCGTTAAAATTTATCATACCCCTTCTCCTTTTGACCACAGCAAGCTTCTCGTGGTGGACGAAGTGTGGACATTTATCGGCTCCGCCAATTGGGACGTGCGCAGCTTCCGGCTTAATTTTGAGTGCAATTTGGAATGTTTAGGCCCGGGCCCTGCCGCCCAAACGCTTAAAATCATTCACGCAAAAAAACAAAACGCCAAGGCGGAAGTGCTCAACCCGCACCAACGCCCGCCTATGTGGAAATTAATAAGAGATAACGCCTTTAAACTGTTAACCCCTTACTACTGATATGTTTTACACCAAACCGGAAAAAGATCATATCCTAATTATAAAAGGAAAAGCGCAAAGGCCCTGCCTTCCGCGCCAGTTTGCTTTATGTGTATGGAACCTGCATAAATGCAAAAACCACGGCTGGAAAGAAGAATTTGCCCTTCACTGCCAAAAGAGCGATTTGTTTCTTGCGCAGGAAATCATGTTCCGGCCGGAAGAAGAAAACAGTTTTTGCTCCGCCGGGCTGGAATGGACGTCCGCCGTCAGCTTTTTTTCCTTTCTGCGCAAAGCCCCTATAGGTATAGCCACCGGGTGCCGCGCCCCGGCGCTGCGCGCCGATTACCGCGCCAATGTGTTTGAACCTTTCGTACAAACCCCTAAAATGACGCTTAGCACCCTTTACCCTACCGAACGGGACCCGCTGTTGGTAATTAATTTACATGCCATCAATTTTAGAGGATTAAAGCCGTTTAACCTGCATATGGCGGCCGCGGCGGAACTCTTGCGCGGGTTTGACGGCCCCGCTTTGGTGGCGGGTGATTTTAACGTGTGGAGCAAAAAACGTTTAAACGCCATGCTCCAAACGGCGCAATCTTTACAATTAAAAGAAATAGCGTTTGAACCGGACAATCGCTCTTGCTTTTTTGGCAAAAAACTGGATTTTATATTTACGCGCGGGTTAAAACTGCTGCACGCGGAAGCGCTTCCTTCCCCCGCGTCGGACCATAACCCCCTTACCGCCCTGCTGGAAGTGCAATAACCCCCTTTCCAAATATGCTAAAATATAAAAAATAGCTTATTTTTACGAAACAATTATGAACACAACAGACAATAAAGCCGTATTTTTTAAACGCCGGGCCTTGCGGGAAGTAATTGAGGCCTTTGACCGGGGCGAACTGGAAACAAACGCTTTTCGCATTCCTTTTAAAGTAATTCCGCCGGATTCCAAATCCGCCGTGCGTTGCTGCATTTATAAAGAACGGGCCGTCTTCCGCGCCCGCACACTGGCCGCTTTAGGAGGCAGTGTGGAGCAAGACGACGAAGCAACCTCTTTAAATGAATACGCCAAACAGGCGTTGCTGCGCAAAGACATCCCGTCCACCCCGCTTACCGTAATGGATATTGCCTGCAAAGGCTGCGTGAAAGCGCGCCATATCGTAACGGAAGCCTGCCAAGGCTGTTTGGCACGCCCGTGCCAACAGGCATGCAAATTCGGGGCTATCTCTTTTGAGAACGGCCGCTCTAAAATTGACCCGGACAAATGTAAAAACTGCGGGCAATGCAAAGAAGCCTGCCCCTACAACGCCATTACTTATGTGCCCGTTCCGTGCGAACAATCCTGCCCGGTAAACGCCATTCATAAAGGGGAAAACGGATTTGCCGAAATTGATTTTGACAAATGCATTTCCTGCGGGCATTGTATGGACGCGTGCCCCTTTGGCGCCATTATGGAACGCAGCCAATTAATTGACATTTTAAGCACCATGAAAAGCGGCAAAAAAGTATGCGCGATGATAGCCCCTTCCATCGTGGGCCAGTTTGACTGCACCCTCCCGCAGCTGATGACCGCCATTAAGAAAGCCGGTTTTGACAAAGTAACCGAGGTAGCCTTGGGCGCGGACGTAACCACCGCCCACGAAGCGGCTGAACTGGTGGAACGCTTGGAACGCGGAGACAAGTTTATGACCACGTCCTGCTGCTCCGCCTGGATACAGGCTGTTAAAAAACATTTGCCCACCCTAAAGCCTTTCGTTTCCGATACGTTGACCCCCATGGCCTATACGGCTGAAATGGAAAAGAAAAACGGTTTTACCACCGTATTTGTAGGGCCCTGCGTATCCAAACGCGTAGAAGCGACGGACAACCCCAATATTGACTATGTAATGACATACGAAGAATTGGGCGCCATGTTGGACGCAAAAGGCATTAATCCTGCCGAATGTGAAGACACTCCTTTAGACCCCTCTATCTCCGGTGAAGGCCGTTACTACGGCGTTACCGGCGGCGTAGCGCAAGCTGTGGAACACGCCCTGCCCGGGCGGACCATTAAAAAAATGGCTATTAATGGGCTGGATAAAAAAGCCATGCTTATGCTGCAAGCCTACGCCAAAGGGATTGGTGATTTTCAGCTCTTAGAAGTAATGAGCTGCAAGGGCGGATGTATTGGCGGCCCCTGTACCATGAAAAAACAAGCCCAGGTTATCAAGCCTATTCAAGATTTGGTAGCCAAAAGCCCTAAAGTAAAACCCGCCGTCTTGCACGAAAGCAAGAAAACGGATAAAAAAGAAAACAAATAATTAAAACGATAAATATAAAACCCCCGCCAAAAGCGGGGGTTTTTAGATTACGAAAAGAACACAAACCTTAATTAAACGGGTCGTCATCACAATCGTTTAGGCAAATATCCAATATTTTTTCTTTTACCTCAAAGCCTAACCGGATAATACGGTCCTCCGTCGTCCAGTCCCGAAACCATACATAAACAGTATTTCCGCGGCGTTCCACTTTATCGGCAAACCGGCTCTTATGGTCAAAATCCAACTTTAACATAGCGCGCAGCCTTAAAAAAGTCTCTTCGCTCATAGTGGATAAATCCAACGGGTTGCCGGCAGCCACCGCATATGGGGCAAACAGTTTATTGCTATTGGTTTCCAGCTGCAGCCACTCCCTGCGCCCTTTTATTAAAGCGTATAAAGACGTAAGCTGGTTATCCGCCCTTTCACCATAAATCTCTTTCACCGCCTTCACAAACTTACTTTCCGGCATCATAAAATCATGATAACAAATAGAAATGTAGGTTTCTTCTTTTTTGTGGCGGGCGTCATACCAATTCGCCAAAAGCCCGGCGGGGTAGAGTTCCTGATCTACTTGCCAAAGGTAATAAACCCATTGAGGATAGCCTTGGGCGAAAGAAGGAACTGTAAAGGACAAGAATAAAACAGCCAGTAAAATCACTTTCTTCATATTTATTAGCATACAAAACCCCGCCGCAGGGGACCAGGGCCCTTGGGCCTACCTTTTGTATAGGCCCTATATTTTTTAAAATAGAAAACCCCTTTCCTGTGGAAAGGGGTTTTGCAAAACTTGGTTCCGCCCAACGATTAACGTTTGGAGAACTGGAAGCGTTTGCGGGCACCCGGCTGACCCGGTTTTTTGCGTTCCACCATTCTGGGGTCGCGCGTTAAGAAACCGGCTTTCTTTACAGCTTTTTTAACATCTTCGCTGATATTAGCCAAGGAGCGGGCAATAGCGTGGCGCACGGCGCCGGCTTGAGCGGCTACACCGCCGCCGTTTACTTTGGCTTTCACGTCGTACTCTTTGTCCAAATTGGTAAGCACGAGCGGGGCTTTTACCGCCGCTTTATAGCGTTCACAGCCGCCAAAGTAGTCTTCCAAAGTTCTGGCATTGATGGTAATTTCGCCCTTGCCTTTTAAGAGTTCAACCTGGGCGACGGAGGTTTTTCTTCTTCCGGTTTTAAGTTCTTTGGTATTGTTCATAAATAGTTTCCCTCTTATTTGCCAAAACGATGGCCAAAATCATGTTCCTCACCGGCGAACAAGCGCAGGCGTTTCATTCTGGGGGCGCGGAGTCTGTTCACGTCCAACATTCTTTTTACCGCCAGTTCAATCACGCGGGTAGGATCTTTTTCCATCTGTCTTTTAAGCGGGGTTTCTTTACCGCCTTTGGCATAACCGGAATGGGTGAAATAAATTTTTTGTTCCAATTTATTACCGGTAACGGCTATTTTGGCAGCATTGGTAACTACGACAAAGTCTCCGCAGTCCATGCTGGGGGTGTAAGTTCTTTTGTGTTTGCCCATCAGCAGCACGGCGATTTGGGTAGCCAGTCTGCCTAAGGTCTGTCCGCTGGCGTCAATGTGATGCCATTTGCGGGAGGTTTCAACTTCCTTTACGGAAGGCAAAAAAGTTTTTGTCATGTTTTGTTTCTACCTTTTGTAATTAATGCGCAGCGGAGTGGTGGCCGCTGTCTTAATGACTCGTGGTTTCCTATATATTATAGCAAAATCAACAGCGTTTTTTGCAGGTTTTTCACGCTGCCGGCTGTAAAGAGGCCAGCACTTCTTTAAACAGGCTTTGCACCTGCTCCAGCAAATCCAGGCGTACAAATCGGCCCCGCACTTCGGCCGCGTTGGGGAAATCCTTTATCCAATACCCGGCCGTTTTGCGGCTGCGGTTAATGCCAATGCGCTCCCCATAATGGGCCACGTTTTCTTCTATTAGCGCCAAATAGGTTTGCAAACGCTGGGCAGGGGTATGGCTGGTAACGGGCAGGCCTTGCAGTTCATTGGCTATATCCCGGAAAATAAGCGGGTTGCCCACGGCCCCGCGCCCAATCATCACGCCGGCGCAGCCCGCTTGAAAAAAATTCTTTGCGTCCCGCGCGTTCAGCACGCCGCCGTTGCCAATAACAGGTATTTTTACCGCCGCGCACACCTGGGCCAGCGCTTCTATATTGGGCTGGCCGCTGTGCACGTCCACCGCGGCGCGCGCGTGCATAACCACAGCCGCCGCGCCCGCTTCCTGCGCCAAATGCGCCAACCGGGCCCCCAAAAATTCTTTATGGTTTAACGCAATACGCGTTTTAAGCGTAACCGGTATGCTGACGGCTTTCACCGCCGCTTCCAGCAGACGGGCTAAATGGTCCGGGTCTTTCATCAGTACACAGCCTGCCCCCGCCTTGTTTATTTTTTTAACGGGACAGCCGGCGTTTAAATCCACAATATCCGCCCCGGCCGCCTGGGCGTTGCGGGCGGCTTGGGCGATGGTGGGCGCGTCTGAACCAAAAATTTGCATGGAAACGGGGTGCTCTTTAGCAGATACCTGAAGCATTCTCCCGCTGCGCGCGTTGCCGTAATGCAGGGCGTGTGCGGAAACCATTTCCGCGCAAACAAGCCCCGCCCCGCCCCGCAAACATAAAATGCGAAAAGGGGAATCCGTTATCCCGGCCATGGGCGCCAATACCAAATTATTGGCGCAGGTAACGCCGGCTATTTTAAGCGGGCGGATAAAATTCATTAATCTTCCTTTTGCCAGCGGCCCAGAGGGGGTACGTCCAGCTCTCTGTATTTAATCAGGCAGGAACGCATAATCTGGCGGGCTTCCACAAATGTATTTTTAAATTCCAACGCGTTAATAAATTCATCATGTCCAAAACCGCCGGCCATGATGTGGTCCGTCACTGCTATGCGGTAAGTTTCCTGGGGGCGCAATACGCGCCCGCCGTTAAAAACAATGCGGGTGATTGCGGGGGCCTCTTTATCCGAAGCGTTATACCAAACTTTCATGCCGGATATTTGAGGAAAATTGTCTTTGGCCGCCAAAGAAGCTTCCAGCGCTTTTTTCAAATCCCGTCCTTTGATGGTAACAAAGGTAACGGCGTCGCTGTAAGGGTACATGCGGTAAACGTCATATTCGCTGATGCGCCCGGCCGGCAGGGAAGCGCGTATAGAGTCTGCATTTAAAACGGCTCCGTCTAGGCGGGACCATTTATGCAAACAATCCGTTAAAATATTGCCCAGGCTGGATTCCCCATGCAAATTGCCTTTTATTTCTTCTTGGGCGGAAGTTACCCGCGCGTTCATTTTATGCTGGGTTTCTTTGCGTAGCGTATCCGTGGCGGAAGCGATTTGGGTGTCCTCCCCAAAAGTGTCTTTAGCCAGTAAAATGTCTTCAAAATCTATATTGCTTAGCTGGTTGTTTTTATCAAACGTTAAACGGATGCGGCCCAAACTGTCAAACTTGGCACCCGGATAAACAATAAAGGTTCTGTTGATTTTGTCCGTTTCGGCGTTTTCCCGGTCCATGTTAGAACTTAAAATTAAATCTATGGCGGGGGCTTCTTCCGCCAAAGTGGCGTCACTCACCCCTTCTTTTTCCGGGGAACCCACCGAACTCAACAACACCACCACATGCACTCCTTTTTCTTTTAACCGCTCGCTCATTTCTTTGGCGGCAGCTACCGGGTCCGTGGCTTTCATGCCGGTCAAGCGGTGGGTGGTGTTTACCGGTTTAGGGTCCAACAAAGCAAATAAACCTACTTTTACGCCGTTAACTTCCCGTATTAAATAATCGTGGGTGGGCCAAGGGTTTTTGCCGTCTATGGTCAAATTAGAAATGATATACGGATACGGCATTTTTTGGATAATTTGGCGCAAAGAAGGCCAGCCGAAAACCAAATCTTTATCCGCCACCGCGGCCGCCGTATACGGGATAGACCCCGCCAGCCGGGGCAAAAATTCCCCCTTGGAAAGAAGTCCCTCCGGCGTTTGGCTGAACCAGTTTCCGCCGTCCAACAATAAATAAGGCTGTTTTTGTTTTTCCAAAAAGTTTTTTAATACGGCGTAGCCGCCCACGTCCCGGTTGCCGAATCGGGGTTCGGGGCGGATCCAAAAGAAACCTTGTATGTCCGATGTATAAAAAATATCCACCGTTTTGGCGTCTTTTTTAAAGCACCCGCCCAACAGCACACAACTCGCAAATAAACCGCATAAAAAAACTTTTTTATTCATACCTTATTTAATGATAATACGCCCGGTAGGAACGGGTTTTAAGGGGCTTTGCTCCTCTATGGCTTCTTCCATAATTTCCTGGATGCTGTCGTCCCCTACTTGTTTTTTATCTTTATCTTCAATTTCTTTAAACATCCAGCCTTCGCTGCCGCCGCCCGCGATGTAGGAATTGGTTCCCACAATATAGGTAGCGTTTTTATCCAGCGGTTTGCCGTTTACCCAAATTTTTAAATCCTGTACTTTTCCTTTGCGCAGTTTGTATTCAATTTTTAAACCGGAATAAGAAAACAAATTGCGCGGTGCCAAGCCAAACTTTACAAATTTTTCCAAAAATTTGCCGCTTACCTTTACATTGGTAATGGTATTGCCAAACGGGTGCATGTTGACCAGATCCCGCTTGGTAACGGTGCCTTTTTCCAAATCAACGCGGGTGCCGCCGTTATTGTGTATAAATATTTCGGCGCCGCTGTAATCGCGGCAAATATCCGCCACCCAGTTGTTAAGGGGAGAGTCTCCCTCGTTTCCTTTAACCGGCGTGCGCGATAACTTAGCTTGCGCCGTTCCCAAGACTTTATCCATGCCCGGTTCTTTTAACGCTTCCGCCAGGGCGGCCACCGGGGCGTACAGGCCGGTCTTTTGCGTATCTAACGGAATTAACTCTGACTTGGCGGACACCAATTTGCCGGTTTTATCGTCCGTTTCCACCGTAATGCGGCTTACGTTTTGCAAATAGCAACCGCTTTCCACAAACAAAATACCTCCGTGGTATTCATTTTGAATGATTTTATGCGCATGCCCGCCCAGCACAATATCAATATCTTCTTTGTGTTTTAAAGCTAATTTGAGTAATCCCGAATCCTTGCCGTGCTTGTCATCGGCAATAGAGTTGTGGTCCAACAAAACCACCACGTCCGGGTTTTGTTTTTTTACTTCTTCTAACACTTCTTTTAACACTTTGGAGGTTTTTAAAATTTTGTATTGTTCCGTATCGTTGGTGGGGTATTCGTGCCCTAGGCCAATGACGGCATATTTTACGCCGTCCACGTCAAAAATACGGTACGCCTGTAAATAATCCGGCTGGGTACCGCTTTTGCGTTCTACAAAATTGGCGGACAAAATAGGAAACGCCGCCGCGCGCAGCATAGGCTCCACTGCGGGGTCCTTAAAATCAAATTCATGGTTGCCCAAGGTAGAAGCGTCATACCCCACCGCATTCATTAACAGTACGCTTTTTACGCCTTGGGAATTTTTGGCTTCCACGGTGCCGTTGGCAAAATCGCCCGAGTCCAACAATAAATAGGGGCGTTTTTCCTGCTGTAAAAGCCCGGCTAACGCGGCAAAGCCGCCCCGTCCGTCTTTGGGGTAATAAAAACCGTGGGTATCGCTGGTGTGATAAATAACCGTGGTTTTAGCAAATAAAAACACCGGGAAAAACACAGCCACAAACAAAACGGCAACTTTTTTCATACAACCTCCCTTGGGTCTTAAACAAAAGGACCGCGGGTTCCCCCGCGGCCCGTAAATTATGCGGCTATCCGGCTGAACGGGGAAATCTTACGCAGTTTTTCCACAATGCCGGGCATTACTTTAAGCACCAAGTCTATATCCTCTTGGGTGGTTTGGTCAGAGAGAGAAAAGCGGATAGACCCGTGCGCAAACTGAAACGGCACACCCATCGCCCGCAGTACGTGCGAAGGCTCCAGCGAGCCGGACGTACAAGCCGACCCGGAAGACGCGCAAATGCCGTAATCATTTAAAAACATCAAAATAGATTCCCCTTCAATATACCCAAAACTGATATTGGTGGTATTGGGTACGCGGGCCGCGGGGTTGCCGTTAATTTTAGTATCGGCGATAGCGGACGTCAGCCCTTGTTCCAGCCGGTCACGCAAGGCGGCTACGCGCCGCATGGTGCCGTCCTGCAGGCGGGTTTTGGCCAATACGGCCGCCACGCCCAACCCCACAATACCGGGTACGTTTTCCGTACCGGCGCGGCGGTGTTTTTCTTGGTGGCCGCCCATTAAAAAGGGCATAAAGCGCCCGCCGCGCCGCACATACAACACGCCCACCCCTTTGGGGCCGTGAATTTTATGGGCGGACAAAGAAAGCATGTCTATATCTATGCCGCTTACGTTAACGGGTACTTTTCCCACCGCTTGCACGGCGTCTGTATGAAACAGTGCGCCTTTTTGTTTGGCAAGGCGGGCGATTTCTTCTACCGGGAACAAGGTGCCCGTTTCGCTGTTGGCCCACATGACAGACACCAAGGCGGTATCTTCGTCCAACACTTCTTTAAAGCGGGCCATGTCAAAATTGCCTTTTTCATCCACGCCGATAAAATCCACCCGGTAACCTTGAGCCTCTAAATATTTAAAGGGTTCCATCACCGCCGGGTGTTCCACGGCGGAAGTGATAATATGTTTCTTTTTGGGTTGGGTGCGTACGGCGGACAAAATGGCCGTGTTGTCGCTTTCCGAAGCGCAGGAAGTAAAAATGATTTCATCGGCGTATTGCGCGCCGATTAAATCCGCCACTTGCTGGCGGGCGATGTCTATGGCTTTGCGGTTGGAACCGCCAAAGGTATGCATGCTGGAGGCGTTGCCGTATTTTTCTCCAAAATAGGGCAGCATGGCCTCTATCACTTCCGGCAGGCATTGGGTGGTGGCGTTGTTATCCAAATAAACCGTTTTCATACAATTTAAATATGCTCCACCGTTAAGGAAGGATCCACTTTCTCTTTTAAAGCTTTTTCCACCAAATTTTTAATGGTGCCGGCGGCGCCCATACAGCCGCTGCACATGCCCAGCAGGCGCACTTTTACTTGGGCGCCTTCCAAATCCACCAACTCCACGGAGCCGCCGTCCATATTTAATTTAGGGCGCACGTCTTCTTCCAGCACTTTTTCTATGCGGCGGATTTTTTCCACCAGGGTCATTTTGGAAAAATCTTTCTCTTCCGCTTTCGGCGCGGAAACTTGGCAGGCGTTTACTTTATCCAAAATCTTTTGTATTTCCCCTTTGCAGCGCCCGCAGCCGCCGCCGGCTTTGGTAAAGTGGGTTACGTCCTCCACCGTGGTTAAGTGGTTGGCGCGTATGGCTTTAATAATGGTTTCTTCCGACACGTTAAAACAATGACAGATGATTTTTTCTTCTTCCTGTTCAAACGTAACGGGTTTGCCGCCCTGGCGGTAGCTTTTAACGGCGGCTTCCAGCGCTTCCATACCCATGACGGAGCAGTGCATTTTTTCCGCGGGCAGCGTGCCCAGCGCGTCGGCAATATCCTGATTGGTGATTTTAGAGGCTTCTGCTATGGTTTTGCCTTTAATCATTTCCGTTAACATGGAGGACGAGGCTATGGCGCTGGCGCAGCCGAACGTTTCAAACTTGGCGTCTTCTATCACATCGGTTTCTTTATTTACTTTAATGGTAAGCTTCAATGCGTCACCGCATACCAAGCTGCCCACCTGGCCGGTACCGTCCGCATTTGGGATAACCCCCACATTGCGCGGATTTTTAAAATGGTCCATTACTTTATCGGTATAATCCCACATACAAAACCTCACTTTATTACTTATTTATATTATATCATTTTGGCCGCCGCGCGCCCGGGTTAAACGGGACCGGCGGGCAGTGTAATATTTGCTAAAATAAAGGAACAATGAAATTTAAACGCACCGTCATTTTTTACAATGCCTTTAAAACCCATAACCGCCCGCTGGCAGAGGAGCTGCTTGCCCTGGCGCGCAAAAAAAACCTTCGCGCCGACATTTTGACGGACCTTTCCCTCCTGCCCGCCCAACAAGGGGCGGATTTGGTTGTGTGTCTGGGGGGAGACGGCTCCACCCTGCAGGCGGCGCGCGCGGCGGCCCCGCTGGGCCTGCCCGTATTTAGCGTTAACTGCGGGACATTGGGGTTTTTATCCGGCTGTGAAGTGCAAAACTGCCGCCAAGCGTTGGAAGCCGTGCTGGACGGCAAAGGCATCATCAACCCGCGTTTTATGCTGCACACCGCCGTTAAAACGGCAAGCGGCGCTTTAATTGGGGAAGGCCTGGCGTTTAATGACTGCGTCATCCGCTCCGCCCAAGCGCGCGCTTTTTCTTTAGAGACGGACTTTAACGGCCGGGAACTGCAAAAATATTTTGGGGACGGGATTATCGTATCCACCCCCACCGGCTCCACCGCGTATTCTTTGGCCGCCGGCGGGCCCATTATCGCGCCGGAAGTGGACGTTTTTTTACTCACCCCCATTTGCCCCCACTCCCTGGGCCAACGCCCGCTTATTTTGCCGGCGGACGGGGCTATTATCTTTACCCCCGCTTTTAAATATCCGGAAGACCAAGCCACCGCCAGCTTAGACGGGCAAATCAACTTTCCGCTGGAGGCGGGCAGCCGGGTTGTCATATCCCGCAGCACCGTACGCGCCCGGCTGATTACTTTACCGGGAAGAGATTTTTTTAGTATTCTAGGCCAAAAGCTGAAATGGGGTAACCGTTCATGTTAAAAAAATTAAGCATACAAAATTTTGCCATCATTTCTAATTTAAGTTTACACTTTGGGCCCGGGCTAAATGTATTCTCCGGGGAGACGGGCGCCGGCAAATCCATTGTAATAGAAGCCTTGGGCTTTGTGCTGGGCGCGCGGGGTGACGCGGACGCCATTAAAGACGGCGCGCAGAAAATGACCGTCAGCGCGGAATTTTCTTCAGACATGCTGCCGGAAACCATCCGCCAAGAACGCCAATTAACCCAAGACACGTTCACCCTAAAAAGAGAGTTGGACCGCCACGGCAAAGGCAAAGCCTATATAAACGGCAAACCGGTTACCGTATCCGCCTTGGCCCAAATCGGGCGTTATTTGGTGGACTTTCACGGCCAGCATGAACACCAAAGCCTGCTGCACCCGTCCGTACATTTAACACTGCTGGATAAATTTGCCAAGCAGGAAGCCCTGCTGCAAAAAGTGCTGGCGTCTTACACGCATTTAAAAAATATAGAAGAACGCTTAAACGCAGCCACCCTTTCCGAGCAGGAAAAAGAACGCCTGCGGGATTTATGCGCTTACCAATTAAAAGAAATTGAGGATGTAAACCCCACGGCGGACGAAGACTTGCAGCTGGAGCAAAGCCTGCCCAAAATGAAAAATTCCGGCAAATTGCTGGAGCTGGCCCAAACCGCGTATAACGAATTATACGAAGATGAATCTTCCGCCACGGAACGCGCCGGCAAAGCGGCGCGCTGTTTGGAAGACATGGCTCAGTTGGATGAAAACGCCGCCGAGCTGGCAGAGAGTCTAAACTCCGCCCTGGCCGCTTTGGAAGACGCCGCCTCCTCTTTAGCCGCTTACAAAGACGACATTAACCTGGACCCGCAAGCGCTGGACGATATGCTTTCGCGCCATGAAAAAATAAAACGCTTAAAAAGCAAATACGGCCCCGGGATAGAAGACGTTTTAAAAACCGCGCAGGATTTAAAACAGCGCCTGCACGCGCTGGAACATCAAAACGAGGAAGAAGAACACCTGCGCCAAGAATGGGAAAAAGAACACGCCCAGCTGCTGCGTTTGTCCCAGCAAATGCATGACAAGCGCATGCAGGCCGCGGAACAACTTTCCCAATTATTGTGTGAGCAAATCCGCCCGCTGGGTTTTAACGCGGTGCGTTTCCGCGCCAGCGTGGAAATGGATGAGGAAAACCTGGGCCCCACCGGTGCAGACAAAGTGGAGTTTTTATTTTCCCCCAACCCAGGCCAAGCGCTTAGACCGCTAAAAAATATCGCCTCCGGCGGGGAAATTTCCCGCGTGATGCTGGGGTTAAAAACCGTGCTGGCCCCCACCGTGCCCGTTATGGTGTTTGACGAAGTAGACGCCGGCATAGGCGGGGAAACGGCTCACCTGGTGGGCGAAAAATTAAAGGAGGTGTCCAACGGGAGGCAGGTTTTGTGCGTTACCCATTTGGCGCAAGTGGCCGCCCAAGCGGATGAAAACTTCCACGTAGCCAAAACCGCCCAAAAAGACAACACCGAAGTAACCATCACCCCGCTTAACGGCAAAAGCCTTACGGCGGAAATCGCCCGCATGCTGGGCGGCAACGCAGACCCAAAATCCGCCGCGTATATACACGCGCAGGAATTATTAAAACGGGCAGGCAGAAAAAATGAAACTAAATAAAAATATTTTTATCCCCCACCGCTGGCTGGATTTAAAAGGCTTGCGCCGGATTTTTGTTTTCTTTTTTTATATTCCGTTTCTTATCTTTTTATACAGCGCCTTCCAATGGACATATTTATTTTTCGTCCCGCCGCCGGAATCTTATTCCGCCCCTGTACAACAAATTTGGGCGGCGGCCGCCGTGCAAAGTTTGCTTTTAATGGTTTTGCTGGCCGCCGTAATAGCCGTTTTTAAAACGTTGGAATCCGTTTCCCGCCAAACGGCAGAAAAATAAGCTCTTCTTATTCTTTACAGGGCCCTTCTTTTTGATACAATATGAATATAAGGATTCGCCGGGGGTTGTTGCAGGCGTGCCCTTATCAAACAGGAGGAACATTATGTCTAAATGCTGCAAATGCGCCAAATGGTGGCCGCATAACTGGCTTTGCTTGAAACACTTGTATTATGTGTTTATCGCGTTGTTTTATCTTACGCTGGTTTCCGCGCTGTACTTTTTCATCAGCGCCATGTTGGTTCCCGCCGGAGTGTTTGAAAACGCCGGCCAGAACAAATGGTTCTTTATCCTTAATACCATTACGCCCATTTTGCTGGGTATGATTATGAGCTTAACTTTGGCTAAAATCATCAAAGTTCTGCGCAAAATCAAACACGCGGTGGCTCCCTGCGCCTGCGCGGCTCAGCCGGAAGTAAACACGCAAGAAGTAGTGGAAAAAGAATCCAAATAATTTAAGCGCGGCGGGGCTGGCACACGGCTCCGCCGCGTTTTTAAGAGAGGGAGCATGAAAAGAAGCATCGCTTTATTTACCGCATTACTCACTGCCGCCGCCCTGCAGGCTGAAAGCATCAAGTTAAAAGACGGCACTATTTTAAGCGGTTCCATTTTAAGCCAAACCCAATATACTTTAAACCTGGCCACATCTTACGGCACTGTTACCCTCAACCAAAAAGAAATTGAACAGATTTTGCCGGACAAGCACCGCATCTTGCTTAAAGGCGGGACGCAGCTTGTCGGCGTTATTTTAGATTTGGACGAATTTAACCTGAAACTTCAAACAGACAGCGGCGTAGTAAACATAGACATGCCCCAAATAGCCAATATTGAAGTGTATGACTATGACCAAGGCGAAAAACAACAACAGCAATATGTAGAGCAAAAAATAGAAACCGCCGCCCAGGCCGCGCAAAAGCAACAGCAGATTGCCCAAACCGGCACGGTGGAAGCGGCGGGAGGATTGTCTTTTGATTCTGATATAGACAAAGTGTTTGACGCCCAAAACGCCACCGTGGTAGGCGGGCGCGTGGTAACCCAAACCCCCACCCAGCCCGTCACTCCCACCGCCCAAGCCCCCAAAATGTTAAGCGATGAGGAAGCCTTTTTAAAAGGGGTAAAATCTGGCACGGTCACCCAGCAGGAATTTGCCGCCGCGGCCAAAACGGAGTTGGCCTCCAAAAAACAGCCTAAAAAAGAATCCCCTTTAAAAAATGAAAAAAACTTTAATAAATATTTAGCTATCCAGCTGGGCGCCATGCCGCTGGATTTGCAATTAAACGTAAGCAAACTGCCCGGCTTTGAGGGCCAAACAGAACCCAAAGATTTAAGCGGCACCAGCGTTGTGGTTGCGGGTAAGTTTTTATGGCGGGTAATGGACAGCAACTTCTGGCTGGGGCCCACGTTAAGCATAGCCAATATTGACGGGGTAGACTTCCCGGATTTAGACCCTAACGCCGCTGACCCGAGCCACTATCCTAATCCTACGGTAAAAACCAGCGGACAAATTTTTAATATCGGCGTGGCGGCAAATTATTACATCAACCCCCAACACCGCTTTGCTTTTTATTTAACGGGCAACGCCGGGTATGAGATGCTATCCCTGAATTACCGGGGAGAGGTGGAAAGCCGCTCCTTCAAATCTAACGGCATATCTGCTTCCGCCGGGGCGGGGGTAGAAACCCGCATAGACGATTTATTGTTAGGGCTGGAAGTACGCCAGCAATTCGTTACCCGTAATGATGAGCT
Organism: Candidatus Avelusimicrobium aviculae; assembly: GCF_949292495.1. Taxonomy (NCBI): domain Bacteria; kingdom Pseudomonadati; phylum Elusimicrobiota; class Elusimicrobia; order Elusimicrobiales; family Elusimicrobiaceae; genus Candidatus Avelusimicrobium; species Candidatus Avelusimicrobium aviculae. Next base: position 3,694 of record NZ_CASEZB010000014.1, on the reverse strand, counting down.
GGAAGACTCGGCAACTTCCAACACTGTGTTTAGCGCACAAGCCAGCTGGAAATTTTAGATGAATATACTCGTTTTGCCCAATGCGTTTAAAGGCTCTTTAAGCGCACCGCAGGCGGCACGTATTTTGCACAAAGAGTTATCCCCCCGCCACCGTGTTTTTTCCGCCCCGGTCTCCGACGGGGGAGACGGCTTTATAGATTTTTTTAAATATCTGTATCCCTCCTCGCGCTTAGTACATTTCCACGCGCGAAACGCTTTCTATAAAAATCAAAAAACATCATATCTTCTGTTGCCGGGCGGGAAAACCGCCGTTATAGAAACCGCCCGCATTTGCGGTTTAGGCACGGCAAAAAAAGAAGAGCTGAACCCTCTAAACGCCACTTCCTACGGAGTGGGGCAAGCCATTATGCACGCCGTAAAAAAAGGGGTTAAAAATATTTATATCGGTTTAGGAGGCGTAGCCTGCAATGACGGCGGCAGCGGAGCCGCCACCGCTTGCGGGACCCGCTTTTCGGACAAACAAAGCCGCCCCTTGGCCTTGGGCGCCCAGCCTTTATTGCAGCTGGCGCATATAGATAATACGGGTTTAGTAAAAAATTTAAAAGGGGTCCGCCTGTTTGCCGTGGCGGACGTTACCAACCCGCTTTTAGGGCCCAAAAGCTCCGCCAAAGTATTCGGCCCGCAAAAAGGGGCTAATCCCAGCCAAGTAAAACTATTGGACCGCGCTATGGCCGTTTACGCCCGCCGCATAAAAAAAGAACTGGGCAAAGATATCGCCCACACGCCTTCCACCGCGGCGGCTGGAGCCATTTGTGCCGGCCTGTACGGCTTGTTTAACGCAAAAATTTTGCTGGGCGCGGATTTTTTACTTCATAAGGCGCACTTTAATAAACAAGCGCAACGCGCGGATTTAATTATCACGGCGGAAGGAAAACTGGACAGCCAAACTTTCGGCGGCAAAGCCCCCTTGGCCGTTATCAAACTGGCCAAAAAATATAAAAAACCGGTTCTGTTCATTTGCGGGCAATTGGGCAAGGACGCGCTGAAACACCGCTCTTTCCTGCCGGACCAAATAGCCGTACTGAGTGATTTTGCCCGCTCCCCGCAGGATTGCCGTCTGCACGCCGCCAAATACCTAAAACGCCTTTGCAAGACGTTATAAAAAATGATTGCATACGGAATAAATTACATATAAACCCGAAGTTGCGTTAAACGAAAACCCGGCTTATTCAAGCCGGGCTTTCTATTTAAGAGGGATTTTGTTCTTGGGCTCCGTCTGGAGCGGGCGCCGGCTGCAAAGCGGGGTCCGGCGACGGTACGGCGGCCGCTTCGTGGCGGGTAAAAGCGCCGTCCGCCAGCCATTTCAACCCGCCTTTTTCTATACGAAAAGACATTAAATTGGAAAAAATAACGCTAAAGAAAATAACGGAATAAATTACATCCTGCACGGCGCCGCCGTCCCCCGGCAACTGCTGCGCCACCATGGCCGCCAACACCGCGCTGACCAGCCCGTTAGGGCACATAGCCAGCAGAACGGAAGCGTCTGTACGGCTTATTTTCTTAGAGGTGCACAAATCCACCACCGGCCAGCGTACCAACAATTTTACTGCGGCCAACAGGGCTCCCGCCGCCACAAACTGCCATTCTCCAATACGCATGCAAATGCCCATATATACAAAGAAAAGCGTTTTAAAAATAAATTCCAGCTCATCAAAAAATACGCGTTCTTCCGCGTTTAAAGCAACGCCTTTAAACTCAAATTTTTTAAGCCACAACCGGCTGAACAAACGTATATTTCCCGCCACAATGCCAAAGGTAAGCGTGGCGATGGCGCCGTCTCCCCCCAACAGCTCGCTGGCTCCGTATACTAAAAGCACAAAAGCAAAGGTAAGCGAAACGGCATTTTCCATCCGGCGGATACGGTTTAACACCCCCATCCAAAACAGCCCCGCCGCCAACGCAAACAAAATGCCAATACCAAAGGATTTAACAATCTGCAGCCCCACCAGCCCGGCGGATACGGCTTCCCCTTTCACCAAAACCCCCAGCAAAGCCAACGCCACCACAATGGAGTATACGCCAGTTAAGTTGGCTTCCAAAAAAAGAATGGTTTTGGTATTATCGGCAATTTTCAACTTGGCAAGCATAGGCACAATAATAGCGGCGGAATTATTCGCCACAATGGATCCGATAATAAAAGAGGCCATCAGCGGCAAGCCTAACGTCCAATGCACGGCAAAAGAAACCACCACCCCCACCAGCACAAAACAAACCGTAGTAAGCAGCAACCCCTGCCCCACCGCGCCGCGCAGAGAGGAAACTTTAAAGTCAATTCCGCTTTCAAAAAGTACCACAATCAACGCCAACGTGGTAAAAATTTCCCCGGCGGAGCCAAACATATCCGGCGTTACTATCTGCAGGCCGGGGCCGATAATCATCCCCAGCACCATCAAAGGCAATACGTCCGGAAGGCGGGTTTTTTCAAACAAGAAAGAAAACATTTGCCCCAGGAACAAAACGGCACCGATAAACAAAATGGCGTAAGTCATACTGTTATTATATGAAAATTTATCCTTGCGCCGGGAAACAATATTTCATTTAATACATTATTATGGAACACAATGCGAAAATTTTACTGGCGGACGATTCCCCCACCCTGCGTTTTTTAGTGGCCGAAGTATTAACTGAAGCCGGCTTTACCGTGGTGGAAGCAGAAGACGGACAGGACGCCGTGGAAAAGACGTATAAAGAAAACCCGGATTTGCTTATTTTAGATTACGATATGCCCCGTAAAACCGGTTTTGAAGTGGTGCGTGAAATACGCAGCCGCACCGGCTATTTGCACACGCCCATTATTATTTTTACGGCGGATACGCATAAATCCACCAAAATGGAAGGCCTTGGCCTAGATATAGACGACTACTTAAACAAACCGGCGGACGGGGATGAGATTGTGGCCCGCGTAAAATTATTATTAAAACGCAATAAACAAAAAATGGACAGCAACCCCCTTACCCGCCTGCCGGGGAACCCGTCCATACAAGCGCGGGTGGAGAACGAAATTGCCTCCGGCCGGCAATTTGCCGTCTTATATTGTGATTTAAATAATTTTAAAGCCTATAATGACAAATACGGCTTTGCCGCTGGGGATAGGGTGTTAGTTTCCGTGGCCGGTATTATTATACAGGCTTCCGCTCAGGATAACACCTCTTTTGTGGGGCACATAGGCGGGGATGATTTTATTGTGGTGTGTTCCTTTGAAAAAGCGCAAAACATCGCACAAACCATTATCCAGCAACTGGACGCAACGGCCCCTTCTTTTTATAATGAACAGGACCGGGCTCAAGGATTTATGGAATCCGTTAACCGCAAAGGGGAAAAGGAACGTTTTAAATTCTTGTCCATAGGCATTGGCGTTGTGCACAACAGCCAGCGCCCGCTTACTTCTTTTGCCATGGTAAGCAACATCGGCAGTGAATTAAAATGCCTGGCTAAACGGCATGAAGGCCTCAGTTATTTTGTGTTAGACCGCCGCACCGCTTAATCCCGTTTTCATATGAAACTCCCCGGGCTTACGCCCGGGGTTTCTTTCTATACGAACAATTTCATTGTTCGCCCCAAATCTTCTTTTCCCTGCATATCTATATATTTTCGTATTTGTTCTTCGTTTATCCCTACCGTGGATACAAAGTAT
>NZ_CASEZB010000013.1:0-17167 GCF_949292495.1 Candidatus Avelusimicrobium aviculae | reverse complement strand
GCAATGACCTCCTTTTGTTAAATTGCCTGCGGACACAGGCAATTTATTATACAAAAGGAGTTTTTTTATCTTCCTTACCGGTGAAACCTTTACCGAACCCCCAGCCTAGCTGGGGGTTTTCACAACATACAAAAACCCCCGGCCATAAGACCGGGGGGTTTAAAAAAATACGGTTAGTTATTTTTTGCAGCTAGCGCAGGAAGCTTCTTTCTTCCAGGTGAGGGCCACAAAGAACATGGCAATTACGCAGCAAATGCCGCAGGTTAAATAAATACCATACCAGCCCCAGTTGTGCAAAATAACGCCGCCGCCCCAACCGGAGAGGAAGGCGCCTAAATAACCAAACATACCGGTAAAACCGCAAGCAGCGGAAACGGATTCCTGCACGGTAATGCGGGAAGTCTGCACACCGCCCACCAAGTTTTGGGGGCCGTCCACAAAGAAACCTACCGCAGCCAAGAAGAAAGCCGTCAGCCAGTAGCTGCCCGTGCCGGTAAAGTGATAAGCACCCCACAAGCTGAAAATCAGCAAGGTCAAGAAACCAATGTTGACGGGCGTGCAGCGGCCGTTAAAGAAGCGGTCCGCCATCCAGCCGGAGGAAATACCGCCCAAGGTGCCGATAAGCGGCATAATGGTGAGCAAGCCGGCGGAAGTAGCTTCTTCGATACCGCGGTCCACCATAAACTTGGCGCTCCAGTCCAGCGTGGCGAAGCGGATGAAGTAAATGAAAATATACGCAATAGCCAAAGACCACAAGAACGGGTTGGCAAACACGTATTTCTTTAAAATCTGCCAGGTGGAAAGACCGCTTTCTTTCTTAACCGGCAGTACGTCGTTCATATAATCTTCGATCGGGGGCAAGCCTACGGCAGCCGGTTTGTCGGTCAAGATTTTGAACATGCACAAGGAGAATATCACACCAATTAAACCCGGTACATAAAACACCATCTGCCAGGTACCGTATTTTAAACAGGCCCAGGCCAACACGCCTACGGCCGCCGTGCCTACCGTGTGGGAAGAGGACCACAGCGTCCATTTGGTGGCTCTTTCTTTAGGGGCAAACCAGTACACCAAGCCTTTGGCTACAGGCGGGAAACCGGCAGACTGAAACACACCGTTTAAACCCCAGAAAAAAGCCATTAAATAAAAAGAAGGCAAGAACGGGAAGAACAAGCTTACGATAGCGGAACCCAGCAAACCCGTAGACATAAAAGCGCGGATGTTGCATTTATCAGCCAACATACCGCTTACGAATTTACCGATACCGTACGTAACGTACAGGGTGGAACCTAAAATACCGTATTGAATAGTGGTTAAACCGCCTTCATCCATCAAAGACGGAGCCACGAAGGAAATATTTTTGCGGCAGAAATAAAAGAAGATGTATCCAAAATACATGCCGAAAAACATGCGGATACGCCAACTTTTATATAATTTTTTGATTAGTTGCTCGTCCGTAATGCGGGGAGCGTCCGGCAACGGCTTCATAAAGTTAATCAACTTTGCGAACATACATTCTCCTAATTTTGAGTGCAAAAAGATGCTCTTACTTTTACTTCCCGGCGCTGGCTTCCCGCCTGGGCGCTCCCTCGATTAGAAAGTTCCGTAAGAGTATTCTTTTATAACGGCAGATTGAAGCAAGATTTGCTTACCCCATTATTATAACAAAAAAACCTTTATATAAATAAGTTTTTATTAATATTTTTTAATTTAGTGTTTTTTTCCTCCCTGCGGGCACAAAAAAGCACCGGGCGTTTTTCTACTAAAGCCCAGTGCGTAAAACAGCTGTTTTAACCGTCTATTTGCGGTGCAAGTTCACAAAAGCCGCCGCTTCTATGCCGGCCTTGGCGCCGGAACCCGCCGCAATAATGGCCTGGCGGTAATATTTGTCTGCGCAGTCCCCGGCGGCAAAAATGCCGGGCAAGGTGGTGTGGGCGCGCTCGTCCGCCAGCACCAGCCCGTTATCGGCAAGAGCCACCAAAGAGTTTTTTAAAAATTCCGTTTGGGGAACCGCCCCCACCGCCACAAACAAACCGCTGCACGGGATTTGGCTTATCTCCCCCGTTTTGACGTTTTTTACTTTTACGCCTTCTACGCTATCCTCCCCTAAAATTTCCTCCACCACGCTGTTAAGCACCAAATTTATTTTGGGGTTTGCTTTGGCTTGATCTACGGTTACTTGGTCCGCGCGGAAAGCGTCCCGGCGGTGGATTAAATTTACCTTGGTGCAAAACTGGGCCAAGAACAAGGCGTCTTCAAACGCGGTGTTTCCTCCGCCCACAATGCACACTTCTTTGCCGCGCATAAAAAAGCCGTCGCACGTGGCACAGGCGGAAAGGCCGTGCCCTTTGTATTTGTCTTCCCCTTCCAGCCCCAGCCAGCGGGCTTTGGCCCCGGCGGCGATTACAATGGCGTGCGCCTCATACTGCGTGCCAGAGGCCATGGTAACCGTATAGGGGGATTTTTCCCCCTCTATAGAGGATACTTCGTCGGAAAGTATTTCCACTCCCAAGCGTTTGCACTGCTTGTGCATGCGGTCCATCAAATCAAAACCGCCGATAGGATCCACAAAACCGGCGTAGTTTTCAATTTCGCTGGTTTGCAAAAGCTGGCCGCCGGGCATAGCGCCCCCGGCAATAACGGTCTGCACGCCCGCGCGCACGGCATAAATAGCGGCCGAACAACCCGCCGGGCCCGCGCCGATAACCAATAATTCTATTTTATTCATAAAGCGGTAAACTCCTTGTACAATTGTTCAAAAAACTCTACCGGGAACCCCACCACGTTGGTGCGGCTGCCCACAATTTTTTCTATAAAATGGTCGTCCTTGTCCTGCACGGCGTAAGCGCCGGCCTTATCCAAATGTTTGCTGGCCATTTTTTTTAATTCTTCCTGCGGAAGCAGGCGGGCTTTGCATTTGGACACTTCCACCCCGTACAACATTTTTTTAGCGTCTAAATTCAAAATGCATACCCCGGTATAAACGGACTGCCAGGCCCCGTTAAGCAAACGCAAAATGCGCAGGGCGTCTTTTTCGTCCTTGGGTTTGCCTATCACGCGCCCTTTGCAAAAAACCAATGTGTCGGCTCCTATCACCGTAGCCCCGGGATATTTTTTGCCTACGTCAAACGCTTTTTTAACGGCTAAATCCCTCACCTTATGACCCGGACGTTTGTAAGCGGTTTTTTCCGGGCTTTGGGAAGGGATAATCTCAAACGCAAACCCCAAGCTTTTCAATAACTCAATACGCCGGGGAGATTTGGAAGCCAGTATCAGCATATTATTTTTTTACAAATTTAGACACAATCAAATAACCAAAAACCAACCCCAATACGCCGCATACGGTTACCCGAATGGCCAGGGGATGAATGCCAATAGTATACAAACGCGTTAAAGCGGAAGCCATTTCAAGCGGCAAAAAAGAGGCCAGTTTTTCCAAGCCAATCCCTAATACACCGCCCAAAACAAGCGTTAAAGCAACAAAAATAAGTCCTTTCATACTGCGAGCTCCTTTAATAATTTAGTGTAAAGTAATGGTATCTTTTTTAATAGGGACGGGGGCCGTCATTTTTCCGTCTTCCTCGTCCGTTAAACTGTAGCGCAGGCGGAAGAACCCCACCCCCGCCAATACCGCCATGGCCCCCACAATAAGCCATGGGCCGGGCAAATAATGCGGGGCCACGTAATCCCCCAGCAAACCGGCCCCAAAAAAACCTACCGCGGAACCCAAATTATAAAAAACCATCAGCATTCCCAAATACCGCCCGCGCGTCTCGCGCGAAGCAATATTGGAGGCCAGCGTCTGTTCCCCCGGGGAAACCACCATTTCCCCCAACCCGGCCAAAAACACGCCTATGGCAATAAGCAGGAAACTGTCAAAAAACCCCACCGAACCAAACCCCGCCGCATACAACAGACACCCAATCAGCATGCCAGTGGAAAGCCGCACTTTGGCCGCCAACTTGCTGGCCCAGTACTGCAAGAACACTATCACCAGCCCGTTTATGGTAAAAAACCAGCCTATATAATATTCCGGCATGTGTAAATAGCGGTTACAGTGGATAGACAGCCCCACCACCAGCTGAGAGTTTACCGCCGTTATCAATACCACGTAAAAGCAAATTTTCGCAAGGCGCGTATCTTTTAAAGAAAGCAGCGTGGACACAAAACTGGGTTTGCGGGATTTGCACGGCACGTGATTATCCTGCACCAGCCGACTTAAATAGAGGATGCTTACCGCGTACAATAAACCCGTAAAATAAAAAGCCATACTGTAAGAATAACGCACCAAAAAACCGCCCACCGCCGGCCCCAACGCCCAGCCGATATTTAAGCCTATACGGATAATGCCAAAAGCCTGCACGCGCTCCTGCGGGGAAGTATTATCCGTTACCCACGCGTTGGAAGCCGGACGGAAAAACGCCCCCAAAAACGTGGTTAAAAAATAACACAACAGCATCCAGCCTACTTGGACTTTAAACTCAATACACAACCCCAGCCCCAGCATGGCCACAATTTGGTTAAACAGCCCCCACATCATCACGGTTTTACGGCCAAAAACGTCCGCCAGTTCCCCGCTGATTGCGCTGGATACGCAACGCGAGAGCCCCGCCAGCGCAATAACCAGCCCCGCCATACTGGCGGACAGCCCGCGCTGGGATATCAGATAAATGGTAAAAAAAGGAAGGGACAGGCCGTATCCAAATAAAAGCAGGCCGTTGGCTACGGCCACGATAATCATGCCGCGCCGGGTTTGGTTTTTCATATATATATTATAGTAAATAGCCGGGTTTATATGTTCTGTGGCAAAATAAAAAAGGCGCCCGAAGAGCGCCTTTTTCAAAGAGAGCGGACGCAAAAAATTATTCTACCACCGCGCCTATCATATAATACTTTCCGGCGGCCATGGTTGGATCTTCCGGCCCCAGCGATTTGCAAATGCCCGTAGCCATGGTGGTATCGCCCGTCATGTTATTTGTCTGGCACCAATGTTTGCCCAAATAATTGTCTTGTGCGTCAGCCGTTTTTTGGGATAAATGAAACTCAATAGTCGGATACCCTTGGCGCAAAGGATGGGCAAAACAAGTGCGCGTACTGCATTCATATGAAAAATACCGCCCGGGTTTTACTTGAATATCCAACTCAGCCAAATTGGCGGTATATCTATCATACGCCATATAATACATTTCCTGCGCGTCCGTAATGGCTTTTAACGCCACCAGCGCCTCCGTTACGTGCGCTTTGGCAACGGCGCGCTCATATTGCGGCAAAGCGACAGAACCCAAAATACCAATAATCACCACCACTACCAACAGTTCAATTAAAGTGAAACCTTTATTCATTTTTTCCTCCCCAAACAAGTTATTCATATTTTAGCCTATATACAGGCAAAATTCAAATAATTTACACATAAAAAAAGCAAGCCGAAGCTTGCTTTTTAAAATAAAATAAAACCTACGGAATAGAATCCATAATCTTGCGAAGTTCTTCTTCGCTTTTATCCCGCACTTCCACCGTTTTTTCTTTTCCTTTGGCCCCTTTCACGATGATAATGCTTTCGTCTTTAACGGCAAAGAAATCCGCCAGGAAGGATTTCATAATAGCGTTTGCGGCGTCATCATCCACTTTTTTGTTTTTAATTTTCATACGAAGCACGCTGCCTATGCGGCTGACGACTTCATTATTTCCCGCCGTGGGGATAACACGAACCTTTATAATCATAAATCCTCCAAATTCCTGGCAAAAATATCACTTCCAACGCGCGGCAGAGTGGAACCCTCTTCCACCGCTACGGCAAAATCTGCGCTCATACCCAAAGACAGCCATCTCTCTTTTAGAGGGAAATCTTCCTCAAAAGCCCGGCGCACCGCGCGAAACAGGCCTCTTAGTTCCTGCGGGTCTTGCACCTGCGGGGCAATTGCCATATACCCGCACACCGTTAACCCGGGCAAAGAAGCTATCTGTTTGGCTAACTCGCGCGCCTGCGCAAGAGGCAGGCCGGACTGGGTATCTTTATCCGTCAGCTTTACCTGCACCAATACACGCAAGTTTTTCCCTTTCTTTACAGAGCAGCGGCTTAACGTTTCAGCTAAAGAGAGGCTGTCTACAGAATCTATAAAGTCAAATAACTCAACCGCTTTGGCGGCTTTATTTTTTTGCAAATGCCCGATAAAATGTTTCTGTACCGGATATTTTGCAAAAATGGGGTTCGTCCAGCGCAGACAGGCCTGCTGCACGCGGGATTCCCCTATATGCCGCAAACGTCCTGCGGCAAGCAGCGCCAAAACATCTTTATCTTGGGCATATTTGGTAACAGCCATTAAAGATACCGCTTCCCGAGGGAGAGCGGCTTTTTGGCTGGCCAGAGAAATTATTTTTTCTACCCGGTCTAAATTATCCGTTAAAATTTTTTCTCTGCACATAAAAAACCCTTGACATATTATATCAAAATTTACTTTAATCAACAAATTTTATTAATCTGAAAGAACTATATTTTCTCCTAAACAAAGCCCCGGCTTTAACGCCGGGGCTTTATTGTTTTACAAATAAAAAATCCCTCTCTAAAAGAGGGATTTATAAATTACATGCCGTATACGTCCCAAGATTTTAAATAAGAAGCCGAACCGGTAGGGGCCGATTTGCCGCTCAAACTTTTACATACGTTTTCCGCGCGGCGGTTATTCGCCTCCGCCCAGCATTCGCGCTTACCGGCAACCCCCGCCACTTCATTGGGAGGAATGTTTAAAAACACTCTATACCCCACTTCCGCCGTGTTTTTTGTGGGAACCAGCACCAACACATCCGCCCTGGTTCCGTTGCCCACCACGCCGGAAGTAAGCAAATCAATAAACATATTGGGACAAACCACCATGCCTGTAGTGTCCGTACCGCAGTTAGCGGGAGGGTTAATGGCTAAGTCTTTGGTGGAATCGGTTACGGTACGGTTTTCGGCATAGTCCATCTCCGCCCCCAATTTAATGGCCGTAGCCACCGGGATAGCCGCCCCCAAGCGGGATTTTAACAAAGCTGTCTGATACTGCGGCAGAGCGACAACAGACAAAATACCTATAATGAAAACAACCACCATGAGTTCAATTAAGGTAAAACCCTTGTTCATATATTCTCCTTTCGTCGTAAAATATATTTACTAGTATAATAAAAAACGCTCCGGTTTTCCAGCCCGGAGCGTTTTGTAAACTTATTCCTACGCCAATAAATTAACCAAACTGTGCGTTTGCACTTCTTCTTTCATTTTGGCTATTACGTCATCTACTGGCAAGGCCTCCAAGTTTTTACCGTCTTTTAAGCGTACGGTTAACGTGCCGTTTTGAGCCTCTTTGGCCCCCACTATGCCCGTGTAGGCAATGCGTTCCAGGTGGGCCTCGCGGATTTTAAGGCCCAGCTTTTCGGGGCGGGAGTCCACTTCCACGCGCAGGCCGGCCGCACGCATTTTGGCGGCAATTGCCTGGGCGGCGGGAATTTGCGCGTCCGTCAGCGTCAGCAGTTTCATTTGTACCGGGGCCAGCCACAGCGGGAACCACCCGGCGTAATGTTCAATAATTACCCCGATAAAACGCTCTATGCTGCCAAACATGGCGCGGTGCACCATGATGGGGCGTTCACGCCCGGTGGAGGAAACATACTCCAAGTTAAATCGCTGGGGCAGGTTAAAGTCAAACTGAATGGTGGAAAGCTGCCACAAGCGGCCAATGGCGTCCATTACCTTAATATCAATTTTAGGCCCGTAGAAAGCCGCTTCCCCCGCGTGGGTGGTGTAAGGGATTTGGTTGCTTTCCAATACGTGTTTAAGGGCGTTTTCGGCCCGGTCCCAGTCTTTTACGTCGCCGGTGAAATGTTCCGGGTGTTCAGGGTCGCGGGTGGAAAGCTCCACGGAGAATTTCTCAAAACCAAATGTTTTAAAAATATGCATGGCAAATTCAAAACATTGTTTTACCTCGTCTTCCACCTGTTCGGGCGTGCAGAAAATGTGCGCGTCGTCCTGCGTAAAACCGCGCACGCGCAAAAGCCCGTGCAGCGCGCCGGAACGTTCATAGCGGTACACGGTGCCCAATTCGGAAAAGCGAAGCGGCAAATCCCGGTAGCTGCGCAGGTGGGAACGGTAAATCTCCACATGGAAGGGGCAGTTCATAGGTTTAATTTGGTACTTTTCACCGTCCACTTCCATCGGGTGGAACATGCTTTCGGAATAAAAACCCGCATGCCCGCTTACCTCAAACAAATGCAAACGAGCGATATGGGGGCTTACCACCAAATCATAACCGCGCTTTAGGTTTTCGTCCTTAATCCAATCTTCCAAAATACGGCGCAGCATACCGCCTTTGGGCTGGAATAAAATAAGCCCCGGGCCTACATTATCGTTAATGGTAAACAAACCCAGTTCCGGGCCCAGTTTGCGGTGGTCGCGCTTAGCGGCCTCTTCCTGTTGTTTTACGTAAGCGCTCAGCGCGTCTTTGTTTTCAAAGCATAAGCCGTAAATGCGCTGGAGCATGGGGCGTTTTTCGTCCCCGCGCCAATAAGCGCCGGCAATAGTGGAAAGTTTAAAATTGGTGATTTTGCCCGTATGTTCCAAATGCGGGCCGCGGCACAAGTCCGCATAATCCCCGTTTACGTAGACGGTGATGGTGCCGTCTTCCAGTTCTTCCAAAAGCTCCAATTTATACGTTTCACCGCGTTTGGTGAAAAATTCCTTCGCCTCCGCCTTGGACATTTCTTTACGTTCAAACGGCTGGCGGGACTTGATGATTTCTTTCATCTTGGTTTCAATTTTTTTCAGGTCTTCGGGAGTGAATTGGGCCGGGCAGTCAAAATCATAATAAAAGCCATTGTCTATGGCGGGGCCGATACCCAATTTCGTACCGGGGAACAACTGCTGTACAGCTTGCGCCATTACGTGTGCGCACGAATGACGCATGGTTTCTAATTCTTGTTTTTCCATGTTCGTTTTACTTTGCTCCTGCCGGCCACAAAGACCGGGCCAGGCGGCAAAGCCTCACAATAAGATATAATATTATATCAAATGTAACAGGGGCCGTACTTCCATGCAGAAGTTAAAACAACATTTTATTTCTTCTTTTAAAAACGATTGTAAATTCCTGCTTATCTTATCCGTTCCCGCGCTGGCTTTGTGCCTGTTTGGTCTGCACCAGCTGGGAACGCTCACCCCCGGCACCGCCGCCGCGGCATTAGGCGCAAAACTATTTTGCGAGTTTTTGTTTTTAGGCGCATTACTCTCCGTCTGCCAGCTTATCGGCATAAAAAACCGGTGGTTTATGGCGGGGCTTTCTTTTTTATATTATTTGTCCTTAACGGCGGATATGGTGCTTTTATGGTATTTTAAAGAACGCTTTGGCGCCAAATACCTGCAAACCATGGAAGGAGGCGACTACGCCTTCTTAACCGATTGGAGAGTAATTACCTATTTCCTTTTGTTGGTGGCGTTTTGTATTTTTTCTTCCCGCGGGTTTGTACCCGCCAAACGCCTGGTGGCCGCCAGACGGCTGGTCTATTGCGCGGCCGGGCTGTTTGTGCTGTGGATCAGCAACCCGTTGGCGCTGCTTCCGTCCCCGCAGGATTTTTATGCCAAATACCTGCTTGCCCCCTCCCCGGTATACACCGTGCGCGCCGTTTTGGCTAAACAGCTGCCCGCCCATATAGGAAAACCCTCCCCCCAAGCGCAGCAACTGGCCAAACAATATAATATATGGAACGCCAAAAACACGGGCATAGGCAAAAACTATAAACGGGTGATATTAATAGCGGCGGAGTCTTTTTCCGTTAAATACCTGCACCGCTTTAACCCCAAAATTCCACCCCAGGCCAGCCAAGAGATTGACCAACTGTTTGAAACCTACCCCGCCACGGCGTTAAAGCATGTTACGCTTTCCACTTTATATGGGCTGTCCGTCATTTTTACGTCCCACCCGTTTGTAAAACTGGCGTATGAGAACGGATATCCCACCTCTTTTGTGCGCATGCTCAAAGACCGGGGCTACCGCACCGCTTTTTTGCGCGGCGCCAATGAAAAATATATGGACGAAAACCTGCTTTTTGAACAGGCCGGGTTTCAGGAAGTAATCGGCAGCAATTTTTTTGAAACCCGCCCGGACTACGCCCCCTTTATAGACTGGTGGGGTTTGCTGGACCGCAAACTTTTCCAATACGCGGCCGAATACCTGCAGGAACACAAAAACCAACCCGTATTTTTAACGCTGCTGACGGTGGATTCCCATGTTCCGCTGGGCCGCTCTGACTATTTAAATGAACCATACCAAGAAATAAACCACCCCTTTTACGACACCCCTACCATGCCCCGCGCCTTTGCCCGTTTGGGGCAGGATTTAAAGCTGTTTCTGAAAGATTTAGAAAACCGCGGGCTTTGGGATGAAGACACCCTGATTATCCTAACGGCGGACCACCCCGCCTATCCCGACACCCCCACCAACGCCCTGTTTTCCCCCCATCCGGCTAAATACGATGATTTGCCTTTTGTCATCCTTACCAAAACGCCTATTACGCAAAAAATAGACCCGGACGCCTTGGTTTCCCAGCTGGATATCGCCCCCACCTTGTTGGATTTGCTGAATATAGAGCCTCCGCAGGCGTTCTTCGGACACAGCTTATTTGCCGATGAGCCCCGCACTATTTTTGACGTAAAAGAAGATTACGTGGTGCTAACCACCGCGCAAGGGGTAAAAATAACGCCGTTAAACTCCCGCGAGAAAAAAGACAAGGCCCTTTTGGAAATGCTGACCACGTTTCCCCAGCCTTAACGCTGGGGGACGGGCCGCCGTAAATATGCTAAAATAGCAGATGTATATGTAACTTTTTATTATTCAGGAGGAAGTGAATGGAAACAACCGCAGCCGCGCAAGGCGGCGCAAATATGATTTTGTTTTTGTTTCTGTTGGCAATGGTCGTGCTGATGTTATGGTCCGGCCGGGGGCAAAAGAAACGTGAACAAGAACGCCAAGCCAAGGTGGACGCATTGCAAAAAGGGGACCAAGTCATTCTCTCCGGCGGCATTGTGGGCACCGTGGCCGGATTCAAAGATAATATGTTAGAAGTAAAAATTGCAGAAAACGTAAAACTGACAGTTTTAAAAACGGCAGTTGTTGGATTTGTAAACGAAATGCAACCCGTTAATCAACAAGGAGATGCAAAATAATGTCTAACAGACTAGCTTGGAAGTGGGGCTTCATCATTGCCATATTGTTGGGCTCCCTCTATCTGATTTACCCGAACTACAAGTGGTACTCTAAGCCGCTGGCAGAACGGGAAACGCTGGATTCTATGGGCGAGCGTCCCAAACGCATGCTCAACCTGGGTCTGGACTTAAGAGGCGGTTCCAGCCTGCTTTTGGAATTGGAAGTAGCCAAACTGGACAAAAAAGAACCCCTTAACGAAGCCATGGCCCGCGCGATTGAAATTATCCGCAACCGCATTGACCAGTACGGCCTGTCCGAAACGCAAATCACCCGCCAGGGCGATAAATGGATTATGGTACAGCTGCCCGGCGTGGCCAACCCGCAGCGCGCGGAAGAGCTCATCGGCAAAACGGCTATGTTGGAGTTCCGCATCGTAAAAGAAAATACGGACGCTTACTCCAAAGCCATAGAAAAACTGGAAGAAACCGAAACCCCGTTTGACGACAACGGCCTTTTAATTCCTTCTATTGCCGAATTACTTCCGGACGACGTGCAAATCATGCGCAATAAAGAAGGCGGCTACCTGGTGGTTACCAAAGAGGTTACCGTAACCGGCGCCGATTTGGATGACGCCCGCTTAACCATGTATGGCGAAAACGGCTACCCGGAAGTGGCTTTCAGCTTTAACGCCGAAGGCAGCAAAAAGTTTGGGAAATTGACGGGTGCCAACATCGGCAAACGCTTGGCTATTGTACTGGATAATACCGTACAATCCGCCCCCACCGTGCAAAGCCGCATCACCAAAGACGGGCGCATCTCCGGCACGTTTACCTTAGACGAAGCCAGACAGCTGACCATCGTGCTTAAAGCCGGCGCGCTGCCCGCCCCCGTAAAAATTATTGAAAAGAAAACCATCGGGCCGACTTTGGGTGAAGACTCCATCAAATCCGGCTTAACGGCTTCTTTTTACGGGTTGTTGCTTATCTTGGTCTTTATGGCTATTTACTATAAAGGCGCCGGCTTCATCGCCGATACAGCCCTTATTTTAAACCTTATTTTGTTAACCGCGGTGATGAGCTATTTCTCCGCCACGTTAACCTTGCCCGGTATCGCCGGTATTATCTTGTCTTTGGCTATGGCCATTGACGCCAACGTGCTGATTATTGAACGCATGCGCGAAGAAATCCGCCTGGGCAAACCGATATATGAAGTCATTCACCTGGGGTATGATAAGGCTTGGTCCGCTATTTTTGACTCTAACATTACCTCCATCATCGTGGCGGCGTGTTTGCTGCAATTTGGCACCGGCCCGGTAAAAGGTTTTGCCGTAACGCTGATTATCGGTCTTACGGTCAGCTTGTTCACCGCCGTGTTTGTAACGCGCGCCATTTACGAGCTAATTTTAACCTCTAACCCCAAGGAGATCAGCTTATGATGCATTTATTACCTAAAACGAATATTGATTTCCTTAAATACCGCAATGTGTATTTCGTTCTGTTCGCCTTGCTGCTTTTGGCGGGGGCCGTATGCTTTGCCACCAAAGGTTTTAACCTGGGGATAGACTTTACCGGCGGCACCATGGTACAGGTTAAGTTTGAAAAACCGATGGACATGGCCGCCATCCGCGCCGCGCTGGATGAAACGGGTGAAAACTCTTCCATACAGTCTTATGGGGAAGATACTTTCGCCATCCGTGAAAAAAGCACCTCTAACGAAGTGGGCGTAGTGCAAGGCCGCATTGAGCAAGCCTTGCAAACGCTTAACGTGCCTTTTACGGTGGAGCAAACCAACTCCGTAGGGCCGGCCGTAGGAAGCGACATGACCGAACGCGCCCTGTGGGCGATTTTGCTGTCTTTGGTGTTCATCATCATTTACGTGGCGTTTCGCTTCAGCAATATCCTGTGGGGTATTTCCGGCGTGGTGGCCTTGTTTCATGATCTGTGGGTCATGGCGCTGGCGTTTTCGCTCACCCAGCGGGAAATTGACCTGGTGGTCGTGGCGGCTTTCTTAACGGTGGCAGGTTTCTCTATTAACGACACCATCGTTATTTTTGACCGCATGCGCGAAAACATCCGCCTGCACCCCAAAATGAGCATGAGAGAGTTAATCAATCTGTCTATCAATGAAACGCTCTCCCGCACGATTATTACTTCTCTTACGGTAATATTCGCCTTGTTTATTTTGTACTTCATGGGCGGAGAAGTGTTAAACTCTTTCGCGTTTGCCATGTTAGTGGGCTGCATAAGCGGCGTGTATTCCACCATCGCGCTGAGCACGCCTTTGGTGTATGTATGGCAAAAAGGCCAGCTGTCTGACCTGGACCGCGGCTACGCCTCCCCCAAAAAAGAGGCCGCCAAAATATCCATTAAAGAACAGCGCCAAGATACGCCCGCCGAGGCTGCCGCCCCTAAAAAGACCGTAACCAAAATTAAACGGGCGCGCAAAAATAAACAAAAATAAATTCACAAACCCGCGCCCCCTCAACCGGGGCGCGGGTTTCATTGGAAAAACGGTTTTAGCAAACGTTTTTATAAAAAGCTTTTACTAAAACGGTTTTACCTATGAGAAAAATCAAACGTTTTAAAATAGCCACGCGGCAAAAAGAAATTCTGCGCAAACTGCTGCGCACGGCAGAAGACTTAAAACAAGCCGGGTTTGAAGACGAAACCGCCCTGGCCCGCTTTATTGCCGCCCTAGCGAAAGAGCTGGACCCGGGCACCGTTTACGAATTTAACCAAGACGCCCACTGGGAGTTGGACGCGGCCACCTTGGTTCCCAAAGAAATGTTCAGCGCCTGCG
Organism: Candidatus Avelusimicrobium aviculae; assembly: GCF_949292495.1. Taxonomy (NCBI): domain Bacteria; kingdom Pseudomonadati; phylum Elusimicrobiota; class Elusimicrobia; order Elusimicrobiales; family Elusimicrobiaceae; genus Candidatus Avelusimicrobium; species Candidatus Avelusimicrobium aviculae. The sequence continues at coordinate 3,203 of NZ_CASEZB010000013.1, read as the reverse complement.
CCGTAACGCTTGGGGATAAAGTGGAGCGTTTTTTAGCGCAAATAGACAATCCTCAGCGGCTTATTTTGGCCAATACCGCTTTATATGAATTTTTACGCACCGCTATTTTATTTGTGACGGATTTAATCAAAGAGCAGGCCGCCAAAGAAGAATGCGATATTTTAGATATGCAGTTGGTATACGTTCCCGCGCTGGGCGTGGCGGCGGAACCGAAACTCTTTCGGGAAGCCGTAAGGCTGGATAAAGCCCTGGCGGACAAAACCCTGCCCGTATTGCTGGAAAAATTAAATTCCGCTAAAATAGACGTATCTTTGCAAGAGGGGCTGCTGACCCCTAAAGCCACCGTTGTCTTTTTAATTCCGTGGCAAAAGAAAAAGAAAAAAGGAAAAAAATAATTATGCCCGCAACCCCGGCTTATGCCCACTCCTGGAAACATTTTTTAGGTTCCACCTTGGCCTATTGTTATACGGTTTTTTTAGGGTGGACCACCCGCGTCTATTGGTTTAAAACGCCTGAGGCCCAACAAATAGAAAACGAAGGCAAAGGCCTTATTTACGCCGTATGGCACAACCAACAGTTGTTCTTGCTTTATCCGTATAAAGGGCAAAAAATAGCCCCTCTTATCAGCCAAAGCAGCGACGGGGAATACATCGCCCGGCTTCTTCCTAAATTTGGCATGTTGGCGGTAAGAGGCTCCACTTCCCGCGGCGGGGCAAGGGCCCTCATTCATTTGTTGCAAGCCGCGCGCAGCGGCTACCGCCCCATGCTCACGCCGGACGGCCCCCGCGGCCCCATTTACAAAGTACAGCCCGGTATTTTATTTTTGGCTAAAAAAACCGGCTTGCCCATTATCCCGGTGGGAACGGCACTAAGCCATAAATTCACCGTAGGCTCCTGGGACCGCATGCGCGTACCGCTTCCCTTTGGAAAAACAGCTCTCACTTACGGCAAAGCCGTGTATGTACGCAGTGAGGAAGACATGCCCCGCGCCGCCGAAGAACTGGAAAAAGAATTAAATGAAGCCACGGATAAATCAGAAATGTTTATCAATAAAAAACATTTTGATAAAACCATCCCCCCCAAGAAAAAACATTCCTCCTATTAATGTTTTTTACGCAAATATCCCGGCTAAACAGCCGGGATATTTTTTCTCTAAAATTACACATACAACCAGTCTTTAAACAATTAGTCCTCGCACACGAGATATACGTCCGTATATGTGGTGTTGCTATCAACATCCGCCCCTAATTCCAGCTCTTTCCAGGTAACGGTACCGGCGCAGGAGGGAAAGTCGTTCTCTATTTCATTAAACATATGGAATTCGTCCACCTTAGCCCCTTGGGTTTTGGACGTCACTCTCAAACTGTTTCCCGTTTCAGCCAAGCTGTTTATGTGCAAAGCGTCAAAGGAAGAGGACTTACCGCTTGGCAAGCCAATATCCAGCCAGCCGCCTTGGGTCGTCATGTCTGCTCCAACCTGTACTTTTTGGCTTACTATACGGGCATTGGAAACGGTGCTGTTTAAATCCAGCTTGCCGGAAACAACATTTAACAAACCGCTGCTTAAATCCGCTCCGGAGCCGTCTCCATATAAATACAAAGAACAGGCGCTTCCCGCTAAATTACTGCGGCCTTTGGAGACACTCATCACACACTGATTTAAACCGCCCACATCAATTACTTCATTTGCCACAACCGTATCATAAGCGGCATACGGGATGGGAAAGTATGTCACCATTTTCATGGTATTGGTGGTTTGGGCCGCATGAGTAACCAAGCCCAACAGGCAGGCTGTCAATAAAATAATTATTTTTTTCATACGCGCTTCCCCCATTATTATAAGTCTAGCCCATTTTTGACGGATTACAAGGTTTTTATCAGCGCGAAACAAAGTTAAACAAAGCAAAGCGGTAAAATTATTTATTGTGTTTAATATAAAAACCCTGGGTTTACGCCCAGGGTTTTTAGGTAAGATGTTTTTATAAACAACCCCTCAACTTAAACATTGCCGGGTTATTAAAACAGAAAACAGACAGCCCCCCGTGTCCGGGGGGCTGTTCCTCGTTGGGGTTGCCAACGGGGAGGTCTGGTATATTTATACAAAACGAACCTAGCTACCAGTTTTTAGAAACTTTACACTGCCAAACCTCATAATCGCCACATCCAACATCTTTTGTTTCCGTGAATAAACAAGCTTGGTTAACTCCCACGCTGGCAGCACAGTCTCTATTTTGTTCAACATACTCCACCACTGGAGAACTTCCGCCGGCAACATTATAACACCAACTATAACGACGGCCTTCCAATTGAGGACAATTGGGCAAATTTCCCCAATAAGAAGCGTTATAGTTAGAGGCGCGCTGGGAAAGTTCCCCTAACCAGCAAGCTTTTGGACTAATACCTGATTCTCTAGTAATAATGTCCCAATTATCTGCTTCTTCTATTGGATCTACAAACGGGCAGCACTCCGCTCTATTACTATACATAACCCTATAATCTCCACTGCGAACAACATCTCCTGCTACACAAGAACTCCAGTCTTCTTCCCATTGCCGGGTATCTGTATTACACACATAACCCAAAAAATTTGTATACCCACAGGAATCACATACTTTTCTAGTTTCTGCCGGGCGGGCAGGTTCAGGTCCACATCCGGCGTCAATACAGTCATTCGTTTCTTTATAACTGCAGGTGCTTTGGTTCCACGTGTACGTGATAGTACCTGTCTGTCCCTCCGGGCACTCTTCCGTATAGCTCTGCCCTTTTGTGGGTTGGCAGACTTCTTCTTGGCAGTTATCCGTTTTCTTGTAACTGCAGGTAGGTTCCCCCTGCCAGGTATATGTAATCGTTCCCGTCTGTCCATTCGGGCAGCTTTCCGTATACGTCTGCCCTCTGGGCGCTTGGCATTCCTGCGGCGGAGTTACTTCGCCCGTACCGTTACATACCAAGTATACGTCCGTATACGTAGTGTTTGTGTCTACATCCGCTCCTAATTCCAACTCCTGCCACGTCACCGTACCGGCACATCCGGGAAAGTCGTTGCTGATCTCGTTAAACATGTGAAAACTGTTCACCGTCGCTCCGTCTTCCTTGGACGTTACCCTAAAACTGTTCCCCGTATTGGCTATACTGCCAAGGTACAACGCGTCATAGCTGTCATTTTTACCTGCGGGTATGCCTATATCCAGCCATCCGCCCTGCGTC
>NZ_CASEZB010000012.1:0-13304 GCF_949292495.1 Candidatus Avelusimicrobium aviculae | reverse complement strand
ATGTGGTATCGGCAGTGATAAACGCAGTGACTTAATTTGGTAAGTTCCATATTGAGATGGTACTAAATATGAAGATTTGGGGATACACACTCCATCCCTCGGGCTTACGCCCGGGGTTTATTGTGAGCAGTAGTTATAAACGCCCCTTGCGGGGCGTATCAACAAACAGCCTTTCAGATTACTGAGCGGCGGCCGGTTGTTCAGCCGGAGCGGCGGCTTCTTCAGCAGGCGCGGCTTCTTCGGCAGGCGCGGCTTCTTCAGCGGCAGCAGATTCTTCAGCGGGAATAACTTCCACTTCTTCCACCGCAACAGCTTCTTCCACCGGGACAGCGTCTTCCTGGGCGGCATTGCCGCAGGCGGCTAATAAACCGGCGCTGGCTAATACGGCAAGTAACATCATGATTTTTTTCATAATAATAACCTCATCTAGTTTTATTTTTATTTTTTATTATCATAGCATTTTATCGGTATACCAAGGAAAGAAATATTTAATTATTTATATAATTTATATATGACAAAACACGAAGAAGAAGCCAAACAACTTTTTTTAAAAGGGCATGCCTGTTCCCAGGCTGTATTGGGAGCTTACGCCAAAGAACTGGGCCTAGATGAACAAACCGCCCTGAAAATGTCCCTGCCTTTTGGCGGCGGCATTGGACGTTTGCGTGAGACATGCGGCGCGGTAAGCGGCATGTTAATGGCGCTGGGGTTGAAATACGGCCAGGCGGACGCCTCCCCCGAACATAAAGCCCAAATGTATGCCCGCGTGCAGGAATTGGTGCGCCGGTTTAAAGAAGAAAACGGCTCTATCATCTGCCGGGAATTATTGGGCCTTTCCAAACCGGAAGGTTCCCCGGTTCCCGCCCCCAGAACGCCCGAGTATTACAAAGTGCGCCCCTGTGTGGAAAAAGTGGGCTGCGCCGCGCGCCTGCTGGAAGAATACTTAAAAGAGCAGGAAGAAAAACAAGCGGACAATTAACAATCGCTTCAAGTGATGAATATATAAAACCCCGGGTTTACGCAAAAACCCGGGGTTTAAAATTTACCTAACGGCCTCCGCCGCCTCCGCCGCCAAAACCGCCGCCGGAGAAACCGCTTCCTCCCGAACCGCTGGAACCGGACGACTGATTGACCGCCGCCGTAAAACCAGACACCACGGAGCTTAACATCCCCACATTGCGTAACATCAACCCGCGGCTGTGTATAGCTTGAGTGAGGACGGCCTCGTCCATATGTTTTTTAAAGGCCTTCAGCCATTTGCTTTGTACGCCCAACGCATAGGCATAGGGCAAATAATCGCAAAACACTTGCGCCGCCTGCGCCGGGTTAGACATTTCCACCCGTCCCCCTTCCCCAATTTCCAAGTACTCCTTAAAGCCTTCTATTTGGTCCATAATAAGACGGCCCTGCTTGGTATAGCTTTGTATCCAGCAGGCAAAAAAACCGCCGGAAATACTAACCAGCATAATTCCTAACCATACGGGAAGCGGATAAGCCGTTTCTTCTAACACCGCGCGGACAAATACGCCTAACATAAATAGAATAGCTACCGCTCCCAACGTGCCCAAAACGGTTTTTCGGCGCGCGTTGGCCCAAATATAAGTGACCGCCGTAATAAACACCCCAAGCATTGCCGACGCTATGGAAGGATTGCTAATTCCCCCCACTAACAAGAAAACACCTAAAGCCGCCAGCGTGGCTAAATTGTATTTCCAGTTAAACACAAAATACTGTTTGCCGCCCCGTTGCTGCAGACATTTGGATAAACCAAGCTGCGCTTCTTTAAATATAAAGCGGGAGGCCATGCCCATCTGCACCTCTGTTCGGCCGTGGGCAAATATTGTGTCAAGTACGGCCTTTTCTTCCAAAGACAACATATCCGCGTCTTTATTCTTTAATGTCAGCGTGTATTTGGTACCGGAAACAAAAGAAGTGTCTTCTTTTATTTCCAACGCGCCTTTTACCGCCAAGCTGGTAATGCATACCGCCAACGAAGAGTTAGACATGCCCATATAATACACATAATTCGTCATAACGGCAGAAAAGCCTTCCGGCGGATCAAACAAGCGGATAACCCGCGCGTCCGGGTCTTTGCCCACCCGGCGCCAGCTGACGTAATAAAACCCCCATAATAACAAAATAACCGCTAAAACAATGCCAAACACCACGTTTTGCTCATTGCGCTGCCACCAGCCCAGCGCCGGGGGTTCCACCACGCCTTTTTGCCACGGGACGGCCACCGTAAGCCCTTGGCGGGGCGCTAAAGGGGAAGGCGTCCAAAACTGTAAATTTTCCCGCACGGCCGGATAGCCTTTCTGCCCATAATACCCGATATAAGAGGATATACGCCCCTCATCGGCCTGGGCACCTTGCGGAAGATCCAACTCAAAAACCGCGCGTTCTATAGGAAAAACCCACCCATTTCCGGTTACGTTCCAGTAAAACTCGTCATACTCTGGGAAAAAGCGCACCACATTTTTCATCATATAGGTCAAACGATAGGTGTGCGGCCCGCGGGGGATGAAATGATCGTTCCCAAAATTAACGCGCAAGAAATCTTTGTGTTTTTCTATAAAAAACGGATGCGGCGCTCCGTCCATTTCCAAAGACAATACTTCCACCGGCACTTTGGAACTATTAGGCAAATCCCGATAAATGCCGCGGCGGATGTTTTGATGTTGCGCCACAACAGATATTTCCTCCTGCACCAAAGCGGTGCCTTGGTTATCCACACGCACGTTAGACGCAAACTGCGTAATGCGCTCCTGCGCCCATGCGCCGCAGGAAAAAAACGCAAACAAAACGGCAAAAAGAAGTTTCTTCATGCTTTCCCCCTTTTGAACTATTGGTTTTATTGTAGCAATTTTAAAAACTTTCATATAATTTAACCATATGTTAAAAAGCTTTCCGCCGGTAATAACCCCGCAAAGCCGGTTTATGATAATAGGCAGTATGCCGGGAAAAGCCTCTCTGGAGGCGCAGGAATATTACGCCTATAAACACAACGCTTTTTGGCCTATTATTTTTGACGTTTTTGCCCCGGGCCGGGCCCCGGCAGACTATGCGGACAAACTGCAAACTTTGCTTCAGCACGGCGGCGCGTTGTGGGACACCCTAGCCGCCTGCCGCCGAAGCGGCAGCTTAGACGCCCATATCCGGGACGGGAAACCAAACGATTTTATCCGTTTGTTTAAACAATACCCCACGGTGAAGACATTGCTTTTTAACGGGCAGGCCGCACATCAACTTTTTGTCCGCCATTTTGGGCAAATACCCGGAAAAACATATCTTTTGCTGCCTTCCACCAGCCCGGCAAACGCGGCTCTCTCTTACCCGCAAAAGCTGGCTATATGGAAAAGCGCCCTCCAACAAGCCTGTGTATAAAAGGACATAATAACATGGTCATTTTATTTTTTGCCTCTTTTTTAGCCGCCACCTTGTTGCCAGCCCAATCCGAAGGAATTCTGTGGTGGCAGTTATACACCGGAAATTGGCCCGCCTGGGCGCTGATACTCTGCGCCACCGCAGGCAACGTATTGGGAGCTTGGGTAAACTGGTGGCTGGGAAAGTGGGCTTCTTCTTTATGCCATAAAAAGTGGTTTCCGTTTTCCGATCAACAACTTCAAAAAGCCCAGCGCACCTTTAACCGTTACGGCCGGTGGACGCTTCTTTTTGCCTGGGCCCCCGTAATAGGAGACCCTCTTACCGCCGCCGCGGGCATATTAAACGTGCCTATGCGGGTATTTTTGCCGTTGGTTACCGTGGGCAAGGGGGTACGTTATATCATGATTTGGTGGCTGTTTTTGGCGTGGAAAAGCGGGATTTAGCGGTACATAATGGCGCGAAACTCGGCCGTTTTGTTAATGTCTTTAAACATCCAGCCTTTTTGGTCTTCATCGTATAAAGAATCAAAATTGCGGAAATTATGTTTAATGGCTTTTTCCAAATTTTGATAGGTATTTTTTTTATCTTTTGCGCTAAGCCAATAAACCCCCGCCAAATTAATGTAAGGCGTAGGGGCGGAAGACTCTAAACGAATAGACGCTTCCAAATCTTCTTTGGCTTGTTTCCACTTCTTTAAATTCATATACGCAAAACCGCGGTTATTGTACGGAATGGACCATTTGGGGTTTAACTCTATGGCTTTGTTATAATCTTCCACCGCTTTGGTAAAGTTTTTCATTTCTTCATATACCAAACCGCGGCGGTTGTAATAGGTAGCGTCCTTGGAGTCCAGCGTAATCAGCGTGGTAAAATCTTCCAGGGCGGCCTCTAAATCCCCCATTTCTTTAAACGTATCCGCCCGGCGCAAATAGGCGGGGGTGTAGGTAGCGTCCCGGTTGACGGCTTTGCTGTAAAAAGAAACGGCCTCATCGGGCTTTCCGGTAAGCTGTTCTATACGGCCTTGCCAAAAGAGCATTTCCGGGCTGTCCGGCGTGCGCTTGGCAAGAGAGGCAAGTTCTTTGCGGGCTTTATCATATTTATACGCGCCGATATACGCCTGCGCCAGCGCCAAAGAAATCTCCGGCGTAGCACGGCGGCGGCCCAAATATTTTTGATAGTCCGCCACAGCCGCGTCATATTTTTTAAGCTCCATTTCCACACGGGCGCGGTTTAAATAAAAATCCCGGTAGCTTTTGTTAAGTGAAATGGCTTTGGTTAAATCATCTTCCGCCAAGGACCAGCGGCCCATATCCATATACGCCAACGCCCTCGCATAATAAGAAAATGACAGTTTAGGACTCAACTTAATGGTTTTGGTGTAATCGTCAATAGCCTGTTTGTAACGGCCTTGGGCGCGGTACGCGTCCGCCCGCAAGTGGTATGCCTTGCGCAGCTTGGGTGATTTTTTAATAATGCTGTTTAACATTTTAATTTGTTTGGCCGGATCTTTTTCCGCTTGGGCGGACGCCAAGGACGGCACCGCCGCAAACGCATAAGCCGCATAACACACGCATACCACAGAAAGCCATATCTTAGACATATTCATATTAAACAATTATTTTCCCATAAAAACAAACCAAATACTGCTGCCAAACAATAAAACCCCTACAAAATATAAAAACCACAATAAAACCGTACAAATCAAAGACATATTTAAAAAAATAGCCCCAACCAATGTAACCCGGCTGGCAAAAACAGAACCCATGCTTACGGTCGTACCGGAAACATCCATTACCCTCTTTATTAACACCGATTTGGCAGCAAAAGACACCAGCCCCAAAAAAACATTGGCCGCCATTGCCGCAACCGAGCGCAAATTGGACTTTTTTAACTCCGCTATCACTTCAGTCAAGTTGGTAGTCAGTAATAACTTGGCTTGGTCTTTAGCCAGTCCCTCGTCCATACTGTCTATTTTAGCGGCAATTCGTTCTTTTACTGCCCCAAACAGCCCGTATAACAAATCTTCCACCCGTTCACTGGCGCCGCGCAAAGCAAATAAACCCGCCGTCAGCAACGCATAAACAAAAGCAAAAGAACCGCATATCAAAAAAATGATTCCCGCCCATAAACCAAGCAATATGGGGGCATTTGCCAGCCATGGCCTCCCGGTTTGATATGCCGATATACCCACCGTTACAAAAATAACGGCTCCCAGCAACATATGAGGCAAAAAAACCCATGTCAACGCCTGCAGCAAAAACCGCAGGCAAGCGCGCAGCGCCTCCCGGGCGGCAGAAAGGGAATTTTGCCCGGATAACTTAATCTTCATGCCGGCAGTGCCCGCAGCACCCGTGGCAAACGTGTCCTTTTCCCTGCTTGGAAACAGAAGGCACGCAGGAAGATATTTTCACCATTTTGCCTAATTTTTTATCGTACACGTAAGTACCTGTATTATTTTCTTTCATATTTTTATTATACCAGTTTCCCGCCCGGCTCCCGGCAGAAATGCTATAATATTTTATAGAAACACCGCGGGATAAAAACCCTCCCAAAGGATTTCTTGAAACCCCTACACAAAAATGTTAAAATATTTGGGTAGTAAGAATTTGAGGTAGATTTCCGCGCCCATAGCTCAATGGATAGAGTGTCAGCCTGCGGAGCTGAAGATACAAGTTCGATTCCTGTTGGGCGCACCATTTAAACCACGCGAAAGCGTGGTTTTTTATTGGGGCGCAAGGATTATTTCCGTTGGAGAACACCGCATTTGTAGCTACAGAGTGAACTTGTCCGCCGTATCCTTACAATACGGCCTAGGGCGCACCATTTAAACCACGCGAAAGCGTGGTTTACTGGTATTTAAATGCCGGCATTAATTGCGTTTTAAATGAATTTTTTGCATGCAACAGGTCTATTTTTTCTTTAAAAGAAGGGTTATCACACACACCGGTGCGGATATACTTGTCCAAGGCGGCGTAAGTAAAGCCCAGTTTTTCTTCATCACTTTTACCGGTAAGACCGTCCGAAGGGGCCTTTGTTACCAAATAATCAGGCAGGCCCAAAACTTTTCCAATTGCAATTACTTCCGTTACCGTAAGATTTAAAAGCGGGGCAAAATCCCCCACGCCGTCCCCATAGCGGGTTGAATACCCCACCCAAGCTTCAGACAGGTTAGACGTATTAACCACCCTGCCGTTGACGGACTGCGCCACCGCATACAAAGATGCCATTCTAAGCCGGGGCGCCAAATTAATACTGCTTTGCCGGCTGACATTTACCTGTGTTGCTGCTTGGGCCAAAATATCATCATAAGCGGTTTTTATATTAATCAGAAAATTATCAATTCCTAAATGGCGGCAAACCGCTTTAGAATCCTCTATATCCCGTTGTATGCCGTTAGGCATCAACACGCCCACCACACGGTCTTTTCCTAACGCTTTTACACAAAGAGCCGCCACCACCGTACTGTCTTTTCCCCCGGAAATACCTACCACCGCCTTACAGTCTTTTCCATTTTCCTCAAAACACTGGCTTAACCAGCGCACTAAGCTCTTAGTTACTTGTTCTGCGTTAAAAATCATTTTCAAACTCCATTAACCACAATAGAATAATTTTTGAATAATACAAATTCTTTTTTATTTTACTTTCTTTAAAAATATTTTTCAGGCCTCTTTTTATTTTATTCGGGAAATAAAACGCCCCCACATTATTCCCAGCGCAACTGAAAGGTTTCGCACCATAATTTAGATTCCAGCAAAGTGTTTTTAACCACTTCCGCAGGGATGGCAGGCGCCTCTTGCGGGTATTGCAAAGCCAACTGCCTGAGGGACTTAAAATAATCCAACACGATTAGCTTAATCCCCCCCTCTTCATACAATTCCAATTGACGTGAAGAATTATGAAAAATATGAGAAAATTGATTTTTCCCATGAAAAGGATGCAAAGAACCGGGTGAATCATTGTGCAAATCAGAAAACTTAATAGCAAAAAATTCTTTTTTTTCTTGCGAAGCTTCTTTCATATCTTTATAAATATGCCGCAAAGTGGTCTTATTCACAATATGATGCACGCCGCGGTAACCAGCGGAGTCTGGAACCACTTTCCATTGTTCTTTATAGGCCGGATCAATCGCCGCGCTTGTGCGGGAAATAATCGTTAACAAGTGCAAATAGTGATAGCTGCCCCAAAGCGAAGAAGGGCTTTGCAGCGGCGGGACCTTATACTTTGCCACAATATTCACACAAGGAATCTCTATCTTATATTTTTTATAAGAAAGAAGATGAGAAGCCGAAGATATGCACAAACTCATCGGACCCTTTAAAGAAACTACCCGGTTGGCTAAGGCTGACGAAGCGGCAGGGGCCTGCATTTGGCGGGTGATTATCCTTACAGGCGCCTTGTTTTCAGACAGTTTGCCCGTCATCAGGAGAATTTGGTACGCGCTTTGCCCCCGGCATACCGAAAAACCACAAAATAAAAAAGCCGTCAAGAAAATAAAAAAACGGGCAAACGCGTGAGGTAAAAAATTCATAAGCTCCCCTTGTAAAAATTTTCCGGCGGCTTTTTCCGGCGGCTTTTAAATAATTATATAGAAAATAAAATAATGCTTAAATAACAATCACTTTACGCTAACAATTTTATTCTCCCACAAATCATATTTATAGCGTTTTTTAGTCTTATCAGAGCGGGAACGGTTTTCCATTAAAATTTTACCATCATCCTCCCAATACGCGCGGCGGGTTGTGGTTAGTACATAGCGTGCCTGGGGCAGGCCGCGTATAGCCTGCGCCACCTTGGATTGGGAAAACTTATAATCAAAGCCTTGCTGCCATAATTGGCGCATATTTTCATCATAAAGCGTTACTACGGACACATACTCATCCACATTCATATTAGCCAGCGTGCGGCCTTCCACCACCAGCGGAAACTGAGCCTGCCCGTTATTATGGTAAGCTTCCACCAATACATTTAAAAATTTGGCAGACATGGCAAACCCAATATCGCAGCTTTCCCCGGCTTTTTCATATACGCTGCCGGTATGGATACCCACCAGCTCGTGACGGGAATTTAATACAGGACTGCCGCAAAAACCAGGCCGTTTATCACGCGGAACGGGTATAGTAGTGCGGAAAGACAAATAAGATTCCGCCAAAACTTCCCGCGGAATATCCGTTTCCGTTCCGGAAGCAAACCCGTGGGAGTACAAAGGCTCCCCTTTACGCACATTAGGCTGAACCGTAAGCGGGGTTAAAAAGGCCTCGTCCTGCGGGCGGAATTTAACAAGCGCCATATCCAGCATACTGGGAGCAGACACTTGCACAATTTCCACCGGGAAACGTTTTCTTTCCCCATTGATGTGCATAACCACAACAAAATTTTTATGCAACGCGTCTGAAGAGTGGGAAATATCCGGCGCGATGGTATGGGCGGCCACTACACCAAAAATTTCATCCTGTCCGTTATATTTGGTTTTAAAAACCGTGCCGGAAAACACGTTGGAAAACGGGTCGTCATTTTCAGACGCGCGGAAAGTAGCCCCGTCCAACCGGCCGGATTTTTTTAACACATTAATTTGAGCTTGCAAGGCTTGGTTTTGTTCCTGCAAAGAGGCGATGCGCTGTTCTAAAGACTGGCGGACTTTATCCGAGGAAGACTCTTTCGTCATCGCGTCCGCCGCTTTGGAAGCCCGCGCCGGCACGGCAAACAGCCTTTCCGCCGCTTGTTGATAGCCAGGATTTTTTGCATTTTCTAACAACCGGCGGGAAAGTCCTTTCCCGGCCGCGGAACCCTGGGCAAAAACGCCAGAATAAGAAATACACAAGACAAGAAAAATAAGCGCATAACGCATAAAAAGCCCTCTTCAATAGAATATTGTTTTTTTGTGTAAAAAACAAGGCTAGAAAAGTATTTTTTCAATTTCTTTTCCCTGTTTCCAGTCAAACCATACGGTACGAATGTTTTGGCTCTCTTTCATAACAGTTGCCGGGCCAAAGGCTCCAAACGGCTGGCTCCAGCTGGTTTTTCCAATCCCTAGCTTGATATAACGCACGCTGGGCAACAAATTAAGCTGTGCTTCTATCTGGCGGGGAGAATACCTCCCCTCAAAAGATCTATGCCACAGCACCCGGCCTTGTTCATCCATCAGCTCCGCGTAGGAAATAAATTCATCCACATTAATTTGGGTAATGCGAACCGCGTTAAGCAGAACCGGGAAAACAGCCCGCCCATTATTATGATACGCCTTCACCAATACCCTTAACATGCTAGAAGATACAACATAACCGGTATCATCCGCGGGATTTTTTAAAGCAGAGGAGCTTCCCGTGTGAATGCCCACCAATTCATGTTGATTGTTTAACACGGCGCTGCCGCATAGCCCGGCCCGGCCCGGTTTATCCAAAGAAATGGTGGTTTTGATTAAACCCGGGGATATACTTTTTACCGTGCGGGAAGAAAGCGTCATCGGCAGTCCGCAGGCAAAGCCGTGGGAATAAAGTTCCTTATCCGCCAGACGGACATTTCCCATAACCAAAGGCTGGAACAAAGCCTCATCTTCCTTACGGAACTTCACCAATGCCAAATCCAACATTTTACTGGAAGAAGTCTGCACCACTTGAACGGGTATTACAAATACGTGGCCCTCTCTCTGCACGGCCGCCCGAAACTCTTTACCCAACAAACCGGGCAAGCCGGGCTGTTTGGCCAACGTATGGGAAGCTATAACGCCAAAAATCTCTTCTTCCCCCAGGTAATTGATTTTAAAAACAGTGCCGGAATAGGTATTAACGGGGGAGGAGCCGTCCGGTATAGCCTGGAAAACAGCCAAACGCGTACGTTCCTGCCCTTCTAAAAACAGCTTTTCCTGCAATAAAGCCTTTTGTAAATTTTCCAATTCCGCCAAACTGCGGCGCAATTCCTCCAAAGAGGGCGCCGCCTGACGCTGGATAGAATACGAAGACCCGCGTAACTTTGCAGGAGCCAGCCCCTTCACCAGCTTAGCCGCTTTTCTGACGGATTCCTCAGAATAAGACCGTGCGGCTTCTCCCGCCGCTCTCTTATATAAATTTTTAGCATTTCCGCGCTGCGCCCAAAGAGGCGCCTGCGCAGACAAAAAAACGCCTGCCAGCAAAACCAGAGCGCAAATCTGTTTATTTTTTAATCCAAGTAGCATAATTTTATTATAAGTTTCTAGGCGTTGCAAAAACAGGGCCAAAAGACCTATCTTCACTATACTTTAGGACCTAGTTAAAAGGAACAGAAAAAGGACACGAAAAACGGGACGGAAACATCCAATACCACCCCGTGGAAGACCGCCAAAAAAACCATATCTTTTCCGCAATAGCGGGCAATTACGGGCAAAGTAGCGTCCATGGAAGTTACCCCCCCGGCGCAAATAGGGGAAAGTTTTCCAAAATATTTCACCAGCAGCGGGGTAAAAAGTAAGGTAAACATTTCCCTAATCATATTAGAAAGCAAGGCAACCGTTCCCAACTGCCCGGCAAGCGCCGGCCCCAAAGAGGCTTCTTTTAACTGGGTAATCAAAATGGAAGAAAGGGAATAATACCCAAACCCGCTGCCGACGGCCAAATAATCCGCCCACCCCCATTGTTTTAGAATAAACCCCGCCAAAGCGGCACCGGCCAACGTGCCAATTGCCGTTCCCAAGGGCAACAGCAGCATTTTGGGGCGCAAAGAACGCAAGATTTGTTTTAACTGTCTGTCACTGCCTAAACTCATCCCTACAAAAAGCATGAGCGCGTACAATACCCACAAAGCAGCCTTGTCCGCCGCAAGCTCATTAGGGAAATACACCCCCGCCGCGCAGCCTAAGGCAAAAAAACCTAAAACAAGTAAACTGTTTTTCATTTCTCGCGCCTCCACCAGCGCCACAACCCCCAGGCGCAAAAAATACTGCCCAGCGTACCCGCCATAGAAATAACAAACGCCTGCCCCCCTAAAGAAGCCAGCTGCCCCAACAACCCTTTATTGGCCCCAATGCTAAAACCCATTAAAAACAACAAAACGAAAATAACCGCGCTTATCGTGCGGGGCAGAGCAAGCGTCCACGCGTGGCGGCGCAAAGCGTAACCTAAAGCTATCCCCAAAAACATAACAGAAATTAACGCAATCATTGTCCCACCTAAAAAAATACCCCTCACAGGGGTATTTATATTTTATCAAATTGTCTCTTACGCGAGACGGGAATCCCTGCCATTACAGGCGGCTTCCCGTCTTATGCGGTACTTTTCCATGGGGCATATTCCCCGTTTCCATTACGGGAACTTACAGATACAACAGCTTAAAGCCAATGCTTACGCCCCAGTCTTTCTGGTCCCAATTTCCGCCGGCATGCGTACTGACGTTTACATAAAAAGCCGTGCCCTCATTTACCAAAGTACCCAGTTCCAACTCCGGGGCAAATTCACTGCGCATGTCATTTTCAAAATCCACATAATAATACAAGTTGGTCAACGCATACCACTGGGAAGGCGACGTATACCCCAGCGTAAGCCGAGGGCGGGCGTAATTGACGTCGGCGCGTGCGCCGTCCCCCGCCACGGAAACATAATGCTTATATTCCCAATGCATATAAAACTGGTTGGGGAACGTGATAACCGCAAATGCGGTGGGGCTCATAACCAGTTTTCCGGTGCCCAGTTCGTCCTTGGTGGCGGTAGGGGCCAGCATTTCCATTTTAACGCCCAGGCCCAGCATATCGTTAGCCTGATAAAGCCCGGTGGCCGATAAACTTACGTCCCCAATACCGTTTACCGATTTGCCCGGTGCTTCATAGCGGGCGAGGGGCAACTCCACCCCCCAGTTGTAGTTTTCGTTAATTACCCGATAGGTTTTTAGCGTAACTGTATTCAAAGAAACACCGGCTTTATCATCAATAACGGTTAAAGCCGGGTTAACCTCCAAAGTGGTTATGTTTTCAGTTGGCTTTACCCCAAAGTGCCAAGTATCCTGCAATTGGGCCCACGCCGGGGCGGAAAACCCTAACAAAACGGCTAAACCCACTGCAATTTTTTTAATAATCATAATGGTTTATCGTATCCCTTGTTTACAGTTTACGTTTTTTTGGCCGCTTGTCAAGCGTGATTTATAAAGGGGAACCCGCACTGTGCAGGTGCGGGTTCCCTTGGGGCGTAAACTCTCGGCCATGAAAAAACCGAAAGCTACGTAAAACTAATTACCAACCGTTCTTACAACGATCACACACTTTCTTTATGATATATTTCTGTTTATAGACATTTTCTTTTGGAGCTTGTACTCCTACAGAAGTTACACAACCTCTCGCCGAAGGACGACCAGATGTAGACAACCAATCATATTTACAACCCGGTCTACTAAACCGTTTTTCCTCCAACCAAGTGCACTCCCCGGTGCCTTCACTAGGATGAATGCTTACAAGATAATCGGGACTATTGCATTGCTTACCAGTGGCATAATTATTAGCTCCAACAACTTCCCACCGGCAAGTAGAAGGGCCAACCTGCTGACAAGAGGTAGATAGTGTAGATACTAATTTTCTATTTTCTGTAGTATGTCCTGTAAGGCGGCAATCACAATCGGTATAACAAACAGGATCCGTAGTATCCGCTAATGCACAGCATTCACTCTTATGGTTAGCTTTATAGGTTGCATCACTACAACCTTCTACACAATTTCTAGAGGATTCTTCCCATGCACACACGTCTAAACTAGTATTATATTTGTAAGTGATGGATCCCACATATCCGGCAGGGCAGCTTTCCGTTTTGGTCAAGTTAGACGGCTGCCCCGCGCATTTACAGCTGCTATTGTCGCCATAAGTCCAGGTGCAGGTATCGTGGTTGTACGTATCCGTGATGGTACCCGTCCACTTGCTGTTTTCGCCAGAGCATTGGCGGGTTGTTGTACTTTTGCCGCTATACTGCACT
>NZ_CASEZB010000011.1:0-78215 GCF_949292495.1 Candidatus Avelusimicrobium aviculae | reverse complement strand
TGTACAGCCGGAAGCCGTACGGCAAAAAAGCACAGATATTTTAAAGTTGGTATGTAATATGGGTACTATTTATCGCGCGGCTCCGCTTTCAGAAAAAAAGCCGCTTTTGCGCCATATAGCCAGCGATTTTGTATTGGACGGACACAAAATTTACCCAAAATACCGCGAACCGTTCAATATTTTTGCGCAAGGAAATAAAAAATGCTTAGAAATTAAGGGAAAATACCCAAAAAGTTCTAAGCATTTAATATGGGGTTCGCTTTTAGAATACTTTTACAACTTTTTCTCCACCAATGTCATTTATTGGCATATTTTGCTTTCCCGACGAGAACGAACCCTTAAAAACGGCCAAAAAGGGCCTTATTATAACTTTTTGTGAGGGGTATTTTAGTATTAAATTTGGCCTAAAAATGGCATTTTTATCCACTCCGCTACAACTTTTAGGATTTATGACTATTTATGAATATTTAGAGTGCTTGAGGAGTCTAATCCCATGCGCCCTATGTTATGTAACAATAAGTAAGGAAATATGTTATAAATAGGGTTAAAATCAATTCTTAGAAACTCTTGCTAAGTCCTATTTCCCAACGGGTACGTTCATAATCATAATTATATACATTAGAGGTTCGTTGGTTATAAATAAAATTTATAGTTGGAGTAATATCCCAAAATCGCAGATATTTATTACTTAGAGATAGATAAACTCCGTATGTGATATCTTGTCTTTTCACTTCTTCTAAATTATTATTTCTTCCAATAAAAAGACGTTTCCCCTGGTAGTTAGCAAAAGTAATATTTGGTTCTGCATATATGCTGAATCCCCACGGCAGCTCTCTCCCATATCCCAAAGCATATCTTTGACGAATATTACTATTCCAATCACTTTGGCTATGTTCATAAATTAAAGAAGCAGATAAAGACGCATAGCTTCTGTTATTTATGCCATACATTAAACGAAAGAATGAGGCATAGTTATGAGAATTGTATCCCTGATATTCATAATCATTATAATTTGCTTGGTCTAGATTCAAGCGCCCATATAAAGACAACCTATTAGAAAGGTCGGCTGAAAACTCTCCGAAAAGACCTCTCGTTGTATTATAGCGGCTCTCATCATTCCATTGTTGGCGATAAGAAACTCCTAGGCCATACTCAGAGCGCCCTACTATATAATGTGGACCAAATTCTCCGCCTATTCCCCAAAAAGAATATCGATCATCACTATAATCAATGCTATCTAACATCAAGCGTCCTTTTAATCCCCAATTATCGCTTAATTTATAAATATAGGAGAGAGAACCAAACCCTTGAAATCCGACATCCGATTCTATGTTATCTAATTCCCTACAAAAAGGAAGTCCCATAAAATTAAAGCATTCCAGTCTCCTTCCAGACATTGTATTAATGTTAGAATCCGGTGCCATTCCTACACTAATGTATAATTGCCAGGATCTCCGACGCCTCATGACTTCTAACAGATTACGTATGTTTTGCTTTACCAGAGGGGGTAAATTTTTTTCGGCTAGCACTAGGCGTAAATGGTAGCGAGCAGCATCGTCTTTGTGTTGTAAAAAATATACAAAACCTAATTCTAATCGTACTTGGGTAAGAGAAGGATTATCTGAAAGCATTTTCCGGTATATAGAGGCCGCTTCTTCGTAATCTTTCTTTTGTAAAGAAAGTTGGGCAAGCAGAAATTGAATTTGTTCTTTTTCTTGATTATTGTGGGTTTTTTGATATTCTTCAATTAAAACCTGCTGGGCTCCTTCGATATTATTGCCTGCTAATAGAATCTCTGCTCGACGAGTATCAAAGCTCCATCCCGGGCAAGTGATCAAGAAAACACATAAGCTTAATAAAATAATTTTCATAAGTAAAAATTAGGGCTTTAATTATATTAAAGCCCTAATATTTTTATTTTTGTTCTTTTGCACCAAAACTCATATAAGCTGAAACAAATTTATTTTGTGAGTTCAAACCTTCTAAGGATATATCTCCGACAATTTCAGAAGCTAATATTTTCCCGTTTCCATTGCCACCCATGGCGCTAATAATTGTCCAGTTGTCAGAATTACCACTGGACATATTTTCTAATTGGACATTGGAAATAGAAAAATCACTAGGAGAAGCAATATTGCCCTGTACACTTAGAGAACCCCATTCCTTCCCTTCTGACGAAGCTAGTATTTTCCCTGATAAATTTGTATTTGCAAAATCAAAAACAAAATTGGCCGTGCCTTGCAGGGCGCGAGAGGTCAACATCTCTTCTTCTCCTATAAATGTAGAGACAGAACCCAACATGTTGCCCGTATAATATGCGGTATCCGAGCGGTATGCAGAGGATAAAGCGGTGTTGTTGTAGGCGTAAAAAGTATAATAATACGAAGATGGCTCAAATGCCGTGGCTTGACTGGTTTGTTGACGATATCCAAATTCCGCATTTTTCAACCCTGCTAAGCGCCCACCTAACGCTAACTTTTCATCAATGGTAGCAGTCATCTGTATATAGTTATCCGGCTCATCTTCCATTGCTTTGTTATTCCATAACCCAGACCAGGTGCCAATGTTTTTAGAAAAATAATCCGCATAGGTGTCAGAGGAAACAAAATCTTTTACTATAAAATCTACAATTTTAGTTTCTGTTAATGTTTCCAAGTAGCCATCCACTATTTGCTGTTGAAATTTACCGTTTTGTACCAGAGGCACATCTGTAGAAACAGAGATTTTGCCATTACCAAATTGCATGTTTCCGAGAAAATTTCCGTAATGATCATTACTGATAAGATGAGTAGTGAGAAATTGATTATTAGTAAGTTCACTTAAGTAAGTAGGAGGCGGAAGATTTTCTGTTGATTTGGGTGAAATAGCGCCAAAAGAGGTAGCAACAAAAATGCTATACTGCGAATTTTCACCCCAAAAAGAAAGTTTTCCTACTATTTCATCTTGTGTTTCGTCTTCCAATAGCTTCCCTGAGCCGGTCGCATAATTCACACTATTGAGTTTATATTTAGAGAGAGCAGAATCCGGCTGGCTATGGTTATTGATGGAAACCGAATTAACATTAAAATCACTGGAAGATGATAGATTCCCAGATAAGTTAAACTTATACCAACTTAAACTGGCAAGAACGGTGGCCATATCTCCATTTAAAGTTCTATTTGCAAAATCTATATTTAAGTTAATATTCCCAGTAAAAGGAAGATAATCTTTCCCTGCTGCATAACCACTTTCGGTTTCTACCAATTCTACCCCGCCCAATAGGTGCCCTTGATAAGTGGCGGTATCGGTTCGGTCGGTTGATGCAATCTTGGTAGTATCATACAAATAGAAAGGTTCATACCAGGGTAATTCTCCGAAAGAAGAAAAACTAATGGAATTATTATGATACCCAAAATCGCTGCTTTTTAATCCTAACTTTTGCCCACCCAAAGCTAAAATATCACGGGACACTACTTCCATATCGATCCAATTGTCAGGTTCATAAGAGTGTTCTTTGTAGTTGTACAAGCCTTTAATAGTATCTCCTTGGTGTTCGTAATAATCTGCATAATCATCTGAGTGGCTATAATCATTGACTCCGATAGAAACCGTGTAGGGTTCGTAAACATCTTCTAATTCTCCTCTGTCGGGATCAATGTTGTATTTAAATCTGCCATTTTCTACAACGGGTCGTTCTCCACTAACAATTAAGGTGGATTCTGCTACAGAAATTTCACCGACTTGTTGGGTTTGTTGATAGCGGTCTATCGAGGTTAATACGCTGATAATCTCTGGTTTTTCGCCGGGCTGAACAGGGGTTTCATAACCGCTATCACTTCCGCCGCTGCTTCCGCCAGAAGCTGCTAATCCGCCACCGATTCCGACGGCAGCTAGTAAAATAAGTAATATTGTGGTCATATCAATGTCTCCTATTTATACAAGGGTTCTATATAATGATTCACTAAGTTAGGCAGAATAATAGAAGGGCTTGTGTTTTTCATAGTCCAGGTGGTACTTTTGCCATTTAGTACACTTTTATCTAATATTCGATCGCTTTTTATGTCTATTAATACAACTGATACTTGGATTTTATCTCGAATGGTAGACCAAGGGGTGTTGTGGTCTTCCCATTGTTCTACTTCCGGATAAACCAAATAGCCATCCCCCAATGCTTTCGCAGTTTGAATAGATTGTGTTAACGAAGAAGAGCTTCCCAACGGGATAACCTGTACCGCATAAGATTTCCATTCTTGCACAAAAGCCTTTTGTATTTCTTGATTCTCTTGAGGATATTCTCCCTGTGTTAAGGCAATATATACGGGCCGATTCGAATCCAGAGAGACACTTCGTGAATTTTTTGTAGTTACCTGATAACTGGCGCAACCTGTAAGGCTTGCGATTAACATTGCGGAGAGTATAGCTTTAATTGGATGCATTTTTTCTCCTTACTAGACTTGACTTTCTCGGGCTCAAGAATAACAAGAAGCAAAAATGGATAAACAAAAACGGCTGTTATATTTGAGCCATTCTGAGTAACCCAAACATAAACAGCCGTGGTTCCCTGCCCCAATGGGCAGGAAACACTCGGCACGGTACACCCAAGGGATCAGCTCGGGCATACTGTGCCTAAAAACGGTTGTTTTTGGACTCAGAATGTGCCGTTGGAATTCCCAACAGCGCACCGTATGCTTTCATACGGTTCCAAAAACAGATTCAAATTGTATATAAGCCACGTTTAAGGCTTATGAAAGATAAAAATACTCCTGTCACAATATAATTTATTATAAAAACTTTTCTTTCTTTTGGCTAGGTTTATTTTTGGCCGATAATACAAATAAACTTATCTCTTAATAAATAGGGCTTGATATAATTATTTTATAGTATAAATGGAGGCGTTATGACATTTAAAGGATTTTTAAGAGAATTAGAACGTGCTCAGAGAAGAGCTATTCGAGAAGAAGAACGAGTTCGTAAACAGCAACTCAAAGAGCAAGAACGGTTCAATGCACAGGAACAATTTGAAAATTATCAAGCGTTTATTCATACAATCAAATCATTGCATAAGAAAGTTCCCAATACCATTAATTGGCGGGAAATAAATAATAAGAAGCCACCTGTTAAGCCTGTATTTTCTAATAAAATAGAAAAAGCAGCCAAAGCCAAGTTGAAAAATTATGTTCCCTCTTTCTGGGATAAATTGTTTAGATTAACTCCTAAAAAAATAAATAAAATGGAACAGGAAATCCAAGACGCTCCCGCCAAAGATAAGGCCATTTTTGATGAGGAAATGGGCAAATATGAGCAAGCATACGTAAAATGGCAAGAAATGCACGAGTTTTCAGAGGCCATTTTAGCAGAAAATATACCAGCATATCAGCAAGTCTTTGAAGAAGTATGCCTGCCTTGTTTTAAAGAAACAGAAGAAAAAGAAAGTCCGCTGTGTGCGGAATTTCAAAAACAATATCTTTTGGTGAACATAATGGTTAAAAATATAGATAATATAATACCAACATATGTTCTATCACTAACTTCTACTGGGAAATTATCCCGCAAAAATATGCCTATCAGCAAGCGTAATGAATTATACCAAGATTATATTTGTAGTTATTTCTTGGCGGTAATTCGGACGATTTTTGCAGCCATTCCAGTCCCCGCTGTATTAGCACACGCGAAGATAGAAGGACTAAACACTGCGACAGGCAAGATAGAGCCCCAAATCATAGTATCCGCTTGGATACCACGAGAAACGCTTGATAAGATTAATTTTGATCTTATAGACCCCTCGGATTGTATGAAGAATTTTATTTGTAATATGAAATTTTCTAAAACGAAAGGATTTATTCCTGTTCAGCCGGTTCTTCCTCCGGTAGATATAGGTTAATATCATAAGACTGCTTAAAATAATTTAATTAGGTGAAGATTAATGTTCTCCAAACAGGATAGTGATAAATATAATTATGAAAAAAGGATGCTGGGCTTCTTTCTTCGCCAATGTCCAATTGTTTCCTGGAAACACTTGCTGGAAAATCCGGATCGTGTCATTGATTTCCTCTTCAAAGAAAAAAATGAGACCATTGGAATAGAATTAACTCGGTGTATTTATGGCAAAGGAAGTCTCCGCGTTAAAGAAGAACGTTTTTTGGACTTAATTGTAGAGAATGCGTTATTGTTATTTCAGAAACAGAGTTCTCTAAATCTGCACATTAATGTATTTTTCATGCATACAGATGGGATTAATAAATCTGAAGGAGAGGTCTTGTCAAAGAGAATAACGAAGACACTTCTGGCAAATGAAAACCAAATTCTAAAATCCGATATTTCAAAACAAATAGTTTTGCGAGTGTATATTGGAAACCTTAAAGCAATCCTGTATGTCAGAAACGTGGGGGCCGAAATGACTTCTAATTGGAAGAGAACTTCCCCTTGTTGGGTGTGGAAACACCCGTACCAACTACTTCAGCAAATTATTGAGAAAAAGAGCCGGAAAATAGTTCATTACCGAAAATATTGCGATAAAGCCTATCTGTTGATTACTGCTAACCGGATGTGTCAGTCGGAATGTGTATCTTTTGATCAAAATTTGACCAAGCAAGTATTTTTTTCTAAGTTTGATGAAGTCTTTTTCTTTGATATTATGGAAAATCAAGTTTTTAAATTAACTACTGTTAAGTGGAAAAAAGATTCTCCTGTATATATGCAACTTAAAAGAGAGAATAAAAAGTGATTTATGTAGGTTTTTAATATTTATAAAGATTGTATACAGTCAAAGCAAAGATGTATCCGCCATTTTTCGCTTGCCAAAAATAAGGACGGCGGACGGAAGCCACTAAAAGTGGAAGATAACATCACAAAAATAAATTTTGGGATTTTGGAAATAAAAAGTTCGGTCAAAAATTTTTCTGAAAATTTTTAGAGACCTTGCTTCCTCATACAATTATATTGTTCCTTACATCACGCAATTAGCAGGCCGATAGAATCAACAATTACAAGTCTTATCCCATATAATTTCCTACATTAAAAAGTTACCAAACACCCAAATTTATATAAGAATACACTCGGGGATTTTGTCACCCTTTTCAGTACACGAGACTGCCCCCAAACTAGGCCTTTAGGGGTAGTTTTGATTAGGGCTTTTGTCCCTATCATCTGTAAATTATATTTCTCATAATAAGATGCTGGAAATAAGAAGGCTAGTGCAATCGTGTGCAAAGCGCGGGTAGCACTCTCCTAGACTGTTTACCCGATGCTATATTTCTAAGCAAAAGTTAAAAATGGTATACACTTACCCATTATATAGAACGGGCAAGAAGATTTTTGCCTAAAAGACCCCCAATATACAGGTTGAAAGCGCCATACCGTAAATAGGAATTGTACTTGGTATACACTTATACATTAAGTAGCAAGGGAGGATAAGAAATTATAACGGGATTTATAGCTTCTAATGACAATTTATAAAGCCACCCAGAAAGCCCATAACTTTTATTAAGAGAGATTAAAGAAGGTATACACTTATACATTTGTTGAACCCGAAAGAGTTCCCAGATTGAAAAATCTTGGATTTGAACTGAAGGAGTTTCAGCAAGTATGATTGATAGGATTAAAGGTGGTATTGAATCAGAAAATGTAAAAGAATTGTGGCCTGGGGCGATAGAGTCCTTGAAAGCCCAGCGAATTAAGAATCCCCCCAATAAACCTGTGGTGTCTTATCACAGCAAAAAACAACAGGTTGTATTTGATGTAGCCGCACCAAGGTGTTTGTTTGGCAATAACTTGGCGGAAGCCACGGATGCGGACTTGGATAAGTTAGTGACAGCTATTCAATGCGAATGTACCAGAAACGGCTTAGATGTGCCTAAAGAAGCGATATATAACGCACAGATTTATTACCTGGAGTATGGGAAGAACATTATTTTGCCTATAACAACTTCCATGACCGCCTTGTTCAAGCGGCTTGAGAAGGGTTTAACTAAAGGATATAATGCGCTCGAATTTCATCACTATAGAAAAGACAGAAGAGACGGGTATAAAGTGGGTATAAGCCTGGACAGCCGAGACATCGCTTTTATGACAAAACAACCAAAGAAATAGTGGGAAAGAGCCTATATAACAAGGAAAACAAAGAAATCTATGGCAAGTTGCTAGAGCAAGGGAAGCAAGTGCTTAGGTATGAAGTCACTTTTTATAGTAGCCCTTCCGTAAAGGCAAATTTATCCAAGTTTAAGCAATGTAGAGGGAAATTTACATTACGGGAAGTGTGGGATAGTAAATTAGCCAGGGAGTTGCTGATAAGTTTCTCTAATGAGGTGCTAAACAATTTACCCCCTGCTGGGTGTTCCAAAGAAACAGAAATAAGGCAGATACAAGAAGCCAGAAGAGCCGGAGTCTCCATTAGTGATATTCTCATGTACAAAGGGTTGGAAAATCTAGAAAAAAAGTTGGGAGCCAATACCGTTAAGGAACTGTTTAACCCTATTGAAGAGAGATACGCTGGAGAAAAAAAGCAATATATGCAGTACAGCGCCGCAAAGAATAAACAAGAGAAATTAGCCGAATATTTTAAGACTAAGCGGGACCAGACAATTAGAAAAATCAAACGGACGATCAATGATTTTAAGCCTATTCGGGTGGATATGAGGACCAAAGAAATAATTGATTACTAACAGGGGAGTACAAAGGAGTAATAAAATGGATAACTTAATTAAACAGTTGGAAGACTATAGACTTAAAAACAGACTTACACAGGCAGAACTGGCCAAATTATTGGGGGTTTCTTATGTATCAATCAACAAATGGCTTAACGGGCATACGCGCCCCCAAAAGTTGCAAATTTATCAGATTGAACAATTAATAAGCAGAGGGGACAGGGATGAAGAAGAGGTGTGTATATTATGTAAGAATAAGTAAGGTTAATAGATATAGATAAATAATAGACATAAGTAAAGAAGATATAAGTGTATAGTGCCAAGGGTACGAAGTAGACTTGGCAAGATTACAGGGTAATCTTTAAATAGGGTTTAGAAAGATATAAGAAGACAATTTAGAGATGAAGGAGGGGAACAGGTCCTATAAGATATAATTAAAAATTAGATCATGTGGGATAAATTATATAAAATTCCAAATTAGAAATATTATAAAACTAATCTAAAATATATAGTAATATAACTGTTACAACAATAATTACCAAAGTTTAGACATTCCAAGAAGTAATTATCTTGTTTTAATAATTGGATCTCTGGATTATTTCATTGTCTGTTCTTGCTTGTGTTACATCCTATAACTCTACTTAATTAATATTTATCAAGTTATATTTTTCAAGATCCAATACTAACAAACTGTTACATGAGATGAAGCCTAAGGAATAAAGGAGACACACAGAAATGTTGCTTATATTTAAAAAAATTGAAAACCAAAATATTTTTACGAGAGATTTTAGCCCTTTTGCACGTAATAATGAAATTCACTTTTCTGGCTCCAAAAATATTGCAGTCATCTACGGGCCGAATGGCACAGGGAAAAGTAGTTTGATCAAAGTATTAGAATCTGGCCCAAACACCAAAGTAGAATTTTCCTTAGAAGGGAGAGATTATCAGGATCCTAAAAGCATTTTTCATGTTATTAATGACCAAAATAATCGTAATATTATTAGGGGAGAAACATGTGATTTTTTACTTGGAGATAATATTCAGAGGGAATTCGAATTACAAAAACAGGTTGAGGAAGACCGCAAAACTGTTATTGGGAATATTTTACAGTTAATAAAAACTACTTTTAATATTTCGTCTGCTAGTAGTCCGCTAATTGGTTTGTTATCAAAGCGGAAGTTGATTGATTTTATCAAAGATTGTGCTAATAGTAGATCCAAGGGATCTTCCTATACAGCGGAGAATCTTATAAATTTATTAAAATCTTTGACTGCACAATCAATTTCGCAGTACGATGAAAATAAACTCCTATTTCTTCAGAAAGATCTGGCAGATAAGAACTCCATAATCAAAAAATTTGAAGAATTAATGACGGTCCATATTTCTCCAAATGTACATGTAACGGAAATTGAAGAAAATACAGAGGCTATTAAAATTCTCGATCGCTTTCAAAAAGACCAATGTATTGTATGTGATAATCAAAATATTGATCGGGAAAAATTGTTAGCCCAAAAAACAACCCGAAAAAAGGAGACGCTAGAGGCATTAGATGATAAAGTTAGGCAAGCTATAGAACAAGCAGTCAATATTCTACCTTCTGAGGACCCTTTTGGCATCAAACAATGTCTGTTAAATGCTGTTTCTACCGGAAGTATGGAAGAAATGGGAGCCTTAGCAAGCACAATAACTTACTATAAAAATCTATATAGTGCATTGCTAGAAAATAACATTCTGGAGCTTACAGAACAGAGTCCACTTTTCACCAATTATAAAGAGTATGAGCGTATTTTACAGAATCAACCAACTATTAGTGATGAAGATTGTCTTTACATCCAGGAAATAATTAGTAATAGCATGAACAAGACTCTCAAGTTGGACAGAGATCACCAGCATCATCTTCGTATTGTCTTGAATGACCAAGAATTTTTGGGAACAGATAGGGAAAAATTGCCATTAAGTACAGGAGAACAAAACTTCTTATCTCTAACTTTTGAATTCCTGAAAGCCAAGAACTCAGATTGTCCCATAGTAGTAATAGATGATCCGGTATCCAGCTTTGATTCTATATATAAGAATAAAGTTGTGTATGCTATTGCCAAAATCTTACATAATAAAAAAAGAATTATTCTCACTCATAATTTAGACTTAGTCCGTCTCCTTGAGGGCCAGCATAAAGGCAGTTTTAATCTCTATCTATTAAATAATATCGAAGATGGAGATAATGGATTTGTTCCTTTAAGCGATCTTGAAAAGGGGATGTTGATTAGTCTTGAAAAACTTTTGAAAGCCTTTAGAGAAAAGATTCCCCAAGAAGTGCGTAATAAAGAGTTATTTTTAATTTCCATGATTCCTTTTATGCGTGGTTATGCAAATATTATTAATAATAAAAAATTATTTGAAGAATTAACGGAAGTAATGCATGGGTATAAAACAGGAAAAGTAGATATTGCAAAGGCCTATTCAGAGTTGTTTGATCGCCAAGAACGATACCTTCCTAGTAGTTATCAAGTTTCTGTGGAAGATATACTTGCTAAAACGGTTGATGGAGTGCATCTAGTGAATGAAGAGAAATTTCCTTTATTAGATAGAACACTATGCCATTCATTTGAATATTTGTTTTTACGTCTTTGTGTTGAGAAAAATCTTGTTGAGAAATTTAATATTGATACCAGAGAAAATAAGCAACTCGGGCAAATAATAGATAAGGCTTTTCCTAATGGAAATGATCCTACGCAAATCCGCTATCGTATTCGTCTAACCTCAAAGAAGACTCTTATTAATGAGTTTAACCACTTTGAAGGGAATTTAAGCATTTTTCAACCTGCTATCGATATTACCGACCAAGCTCTTGGAAAAGAGAGGACCGATATTATGTCTCTTATTAGAATCTTATAACTTCTCAGGAAGCATTAAATTGAAGGCGATTGATAAATGCAGTTAATAGGAAATAAAAGGCTCCAGTATGTAGCTAGAGCCTTTTATCCATTTATTTTTGTGTAGAGTTTTGTCTTATTAAATGTTTATCCCTGGCATATGTTCTGGAGTATAGACTGATCGTTGTTTTTGGTAACCTGGGCAAAGAAGCATTTGTATGTTCTTTTGTTTCTGTTTGCTTTTTCAAACATCTAATTAAGTTCATCACGCGATAGAAAATAAGATCCTTAGAGTTAAAGATATAGAAAGAGAACAAATTCAAGATTGTTAATTTTTTAATTTATATCATATTTGTTGTATAAATAACGCCTTTGGACGAATATTCACTTATTCGTGATATAATTTAGAGTATAAGACATTTAATGTGGAGACTCAAAATGGCTGTTAGTTATAAGAAGTTATTCCATCTTATGATTGAAAAAGATATTAGCAACTCTCGGCTACAACAAATGTGTGGCTTTTCGGGGAATATTATGACGAGAATGCGTCGGAATAATTATATTTCCTTGGAAACAGTTGAGACTCTTTGTAAAAGCCTTAATTGCCGGGTGGATGATATCTTAGAATTTATTGATAATATTGATTAATTGGGAAAAAACGACTTGGAGATCTGTAATGCATAGTAATTCTATATTAAACAAGGCCAAGTATTCGGAAAATACTGATGAATGGTATACAGATTATCGAACTGTAGAAGATGAGATCGGCCATTATACGGAACAGTTTTATGGTAAAACCGTCTTGTGTAATTGTGATGACCCATATGAGTCTGCCTTTGCAAAATATTTTTTAAAAAATTTTAATATATTGGCCTTGAAAAAGCTTATTTGTACTTCTTACCAGGGGTCACGAATTATTGGACATTCCCCGTTATATGATGATCAGAATAACCGGCTAAAAAAAGAACATGCTTATGTTATGATTGTAGATAGACGATTTAGTGCTTCTCAAATCATTAGTGATGCTGAAATTAGGAGATTTCTTGCGGATTCTGGAACTGTGAAAAAATTAAAGGGAGATGGTGATTTTAGAAGCCAAGAATGTATTCAATATCTTAAGGAAGCTGATATTATTGTTACTAATCCCCCATTTTCAAAATTTATAGATTTATTTTCTCTTCTGGTCCAATATAAGAAAAAATATTTATTGATTGGTAATCAAAATGCTATTACTTATAAGGAGATATTCCCATATATCAAAAATGGTAAAGCTTGGATCGGATATCATTTTGGAGATATGGCTTTTAAAGTACCTCAAGACACTTTGCCTCGGAAGACCCGGTTTTGGATCGATTCAAAAGGACAAAAATGGCGAAGTTTAGGAAATGCTATGTGGTTAACTAATCTGGATACTAAACAGAGACACAAGACACTTGAGTTAACTTGCCAGTATGATCCAGAAAAATATCCCCAATATGATAATTTTGATGCAATAAATGTATCAAAAGTAGCAGAAATTCCAATGGATTACCCAGGAATAATGGGAGTGCCTTTGACTTATCTTAAATATCATAATGCAGAACAATTTGAAATTGTTGGCGAGGCGAATCATGGATCTGATAATAAATTCGATTTGTTTAAGCCTACCATTAAGGGTAAAGAAATCTTTAAAAGAATTTTAATCAAGAATAAAAAATATCGAAATCCTGCTGTAAAATATAAGATTTTAGATCTTTTCTGTGGAGCTGGTGGAATGTCCTATGGAATGCACCAAAATCCACATTTTAATACGGTGGTCGCATTAGATATTGATGAAAAATTATCAATCACTTTGAAAAAAAATATGCCTCAAATAAATGTGATTACTGGAGATATACGGGATACTAAGATCAAGAAGAAGATCGTAAAAGCTGCCCGTGAATATGGTGTCAATATGATTATTGGCGGGCCACCGTGTCAGGGATATTCTCTCAAAGGGAAAAAACTCGGCTTGAATGATCCCCGTAACTTTCTGTTCCTGGAATACTTGAGGCTAGTAGAAATTTTGCAACCTGAAGTCTTTGTTATTGAAAATGTAAAGAGTTTACTGTCTACTTCTAAAGGCTGGTTCAAAGAACAAATAATTGCAAAGATAAAGCAACTAGGCTATTATGTGGAAGTTGGGGTTCTGAAAGCCTCTGATTTTGGGGTTCCTCAGACACGTGAGAGAACAATCTTTGTATGTTGTAAATCAAAAAAGATTCATTTACCGTTTCCTACTACTAATAAACCTGTTACTGTTAGAGAGGCTATAGAGGATTTGGCTTATTTGAACTCAAACGAGGGGTCTTTTGAGCAAGAATACATAACAAGGCCCACTTCTGTTTATCAAAGGAGAATGAGAACCCATAGCCACAAACTCTATAATCATAAGGCTTCTAATCATGCAAAGGTTGCTATTGAAAAATTGAGACAGATTCCCCCTGAAAAAGGACGAGAATGCTTACCTAAAAAATTATTAGGTAAACAACAATTCCATTCCACTTGGGGAAGATTAAAATGGGAAGAGCCGTCTCCGACAATTGATACACGGTTTGATGCTGCTTCCAATGGAACTAACAATCATCCTTTCTTAAATCGAGCCATTACTCCTAGAGAAGCGGCTAGAATACAATCATTTGATGATAGTTATGTATTTTATGGGGCTAAAGTGGCTATTAGAACTCAAATTGGTAATGCTGTGCCACCTCTTCTAGCTAAAGCAATCGCAGATAGCATATATGAACAGTTGGAGAATGACAAAAAAAGGAGACAAAATAAATGAATCCTCAGATGGCATATTTAGTTGGTATGGTGCTGGGTAATGGCGAGGTCCAACGCAAATCGGATTCTACAACGATTACTGTTGAGATTCCTCATAAAAATTTGATTGATGATGCGGGACGCGAGGTATCCGTTTATGTTAAGAGTAGCTTAGCTGATATACGGAATGTTATTGAGCCTCTAATTGGTAACAGCCTTCCTATATCACAAAATAGAAGAGCGACTCAAATTTCTTTTACCAAAAATAATGAAGACTATACAATGCGGGAAATTTTGCGCTTTATCGGGACAGGGGTTCATCATTCTACTATGAGTATGAATGAGGAATTGTTTCATATGACGACCGATGAAAAAAAGGAGCTTTTGAGAGGAATTGCTGATGTTACAGGATATATTCGTAGAAGTAATATTGCCTTTGGCCAGGATGGCTGTCATCGAGTCTATATAGAAATTCCAGGAAATTGGCAGTTGGTTATTGATATAGCCAATATGTTAAAAGTTCTTGACATTCCTGTACAAACAATTGATTTCGGCCATCCCAACTTTAGAGATTCTAATCTGAAAAAATATAATTCGGGGCAGCAATATTATTGGAAAAAAGAGCATCAGATAAAAATATGGGCTAATGAATTCCTGCCAATAGGTTTTAATATTGTTCACAAACAAAACGCTTTGCAAATGTATGCGGAAGAATTGTTGGAATATTTGGATGAGGCAAAAACTCATAAATTTTACTGGGAGAAGCCAATTCGAAGACGTGAGAAACCATATCATCCGATGGAAAATGATAGCTCACTTCCAGAAACTATCAGAGGCAAACATTTTGAATCTTGGACCGAATTGGCGGGGGCACTGGGTTATCATGAATAATGTAGCTAAAGAAACAGAATTATATGCAGGTATGTGTGCTTGGTTACAACACCATCTTAAAGATACATATGTTAAACAGGATTGCAAAATTTTTGTTGTAGATTCGCATTCTGTAAATTTGGATTCTGTGTTAGAACAATATGGAATCATTAAATATTATCCTCAGGTTGTGGGTTTAATGATTGAGATAGATGTGTTAGGTATGGTGATCTGGAGAAATAAGGCAAAAATTTATTTTATTGAAGCTAAAAAGACTCCATTAACTTTACAGAATTTGGGGCAATTGTTGGTTTACTGCCGCTTATGTGATCCTGAAGAGGCCTATCTTTTGTCATCACACGGTTTGGGCAGTTTGAAAAAAGTTTTGACTCATCTTCATCGAGAAGATTTATTGGATTATGGCGATGGAAGTACTATTAAGAAAATGCAGGTTGCCAAGTGGGATGTCTTAAGAAATACTATCGATAGCAATTCAATCATTCCAAAACTTTGAATAAATGTTTTTCTTTTCTATTCCTCAATTTATTAAAGAAAGTTATCATCCCTCATATTAAAAATAGGAATGTAAGATTGTCTAATCAGTATATGTGAGGGTGATATTTGGGAAATTTTGATAGAAGTTTATTAAGAGTTAGAGTCCTATTGTTTATCTAAAAAAGAATTATGAAAAGGAGCAATGCTTCTTCCCAACAATTAGATGCTATGTATGCCCTTGCTCTGAAAGACGATCATCTAAAACTGGTGGAATTACACGAAAAGTTCAAAAATTTTAGAGTGCCAAATCCCGACGACAGGCCGGATCTGGTATATAAACATGCTTTTGGCTTTTTTGTGTCTGAATATCTTCGTGATTTAAAGGTGTTAGATGAAAAATCGGACATTGATTCAATCTTTCTACAGGGGAGACGTCTTTTGGAATGTGTTATTACATTTAAATATATCCAAAAACACGATTTATTTGAACAAGTTGTAGGATTCTGCGAATGGGACCGAAAAGAGTACTTAGAAGGCCAAAAAGCAAGAGTGAAAGCAGATTTAGTGTTATTTCCTGTTTTACAAGGAATAATTGGCTTTTATAAAGAACAGGAATTGCGTGAATTACAGAAAAAGTATCCCAAACCATGCAAACTGCCAGCTATGTGTAAAATGGCCAAAGATGTGAATTTAGCAGAAGAATACATCTATTTTTATAAATTGACATCTAAAATATTGCATTTTTGCCCCTTTAGTCTTAATAATGAACATCCTTATGAGAATATTGTGCATAGACGCGTATTTCTTCTAAGGATAGATCGGTATTTTAAGGAACTGATTAAAGAATTGTCTAATTTATTTCAATTTCTTTCCCAAATAGATTCCTAACACTTCTATATAATGAGTAGGGAATTCTGAATTACATTCATCTATCTGTAATCGTGGATATAGGCGAACTGCTAAAATGTCCGCTATTTTTCGCTTGCCAAAAATAAGGACGGCGGACGGAAGCCACTAAGAGCGGAAGATAACATCACAAAAATAAATTTTGGGATTTTGGAATAAAAAGTTCAGTCCAAAATTTTTCTGGAAAATTTTGAGAATTTTTATTCCTTAATATCATATATTTCTCTAATATTTTGCTGAATTTGTGCCGCCTGATATAATAAATCGTTGTCTGGGGAGCATTGAATAGTCAAATCTATGTGTGGTTGTGTAGAGGATCCACCATATCCATTTACAAAGAAATCTTCAGTTATAGACACATCCCGCGAATCCACAATGGAGAAAGATTTATACCCATTTTCTAAACAAACTTCAGCACTTCTTAATAAAGCATAGTCTTTTACCACCTTTACGCTTGTGTCTTCGTTGCCTTTGAAAGAAACATTAAATAACCCTTCTTGTAATTGGACTGAAAAATAGCCATTAGCCGTTGGTTTTTTAGCGGCTTTATATGAGGTGGCACACCCTGCTACTATACATAGACTAAAAGCAATAAAAAGCACCTTCTTCATAATATTCTCCTAATTAAAGGCTTCGATGTTCTCCTATATAACATAACATATTAGCTCACTATATAGTGTGCTTAATGGGTAAAAAGCGCGAAATACTGGGAATACTGCTCTCATTTAGGCGCTCTATCAGTGAAGGTCTAAAATAAGCCATTTATCGGCTCTATATCTTCGCCCTATTTCCACAAAAGGAATAGGGTAATTTTACGCCTGTGACAGCAAACGATGGATAAAAACTCCTAAAAATGTTTATTTTGAGGCTGAAACGCTCCAATAAGCCCCCAAAAACTAAATTACTACAATTGTTCCCTTTATAATCCGCTATACAAATTGAAAATGGTTTACACTTACCCATTATATGAACCCCAATAAAGGGTTCCCGGTTTTAGAACCGTGCATCTTATGAAATTAAGGTGATATAAATGTTGAAGGAAATGAAAGGTAGTATTGATAAAAACGAAGGGAATAATGAGGCAGTGGCCTATAATAGCAAGCGGGGTAAGTATGTAAATGACATATTTGCATCTTGTGTATTGGGTAATAATTGGGATGTGGCGGAATCTGTAGACGTACAGAGCGGAAAATATCCAGCGGGGTGGGGCAGTTATGGACGCTTATAATATCTCACTCAGAGCATTTGACGAGGCCTATTTGGAAGAAAGCAGGCTCGTATTGGAGCAATATTTTCAGCGCCCTTTAAGTTTAGAGGAAGTGGAAAGTATTATTAATTCTTTCTTGGAACTGGAAGAAGTAGTCAGAAAGGTGCAGGGAGCCCCTCAAAAGGAGGGCTTTACATCTTTCTCCTAGGATGATAAGCTTAGCTGCTATAAAGTTTTATAAAGGGATATATAGATATATGGATAATATAATCATTCAACTAGAAGAATACAGATTGAAACATCGTATTACACAGCAGGATTTAGCCCGTAAATTGGGCGTATCCTTTGTATCGGTCAACAGGTGGTTAAATGGCCACGCCAGACCCCAAAAATTACAGGTATATCAGATTAAACAACTTTTACAAGATAAGGAAGTGCCGTATGGTAAATAAAGAAAATCAATTTCAAGAAAAAGCCGTCATCTTTTTGCGTGTTTCCAGCATTAAGCAGGAAGACGGATACTCCCTGGACGCCCAGGAGAAGTTGGCCCGTTCGTATGCTCAGCGTAACAATTTACAGATAGTAAAAATGTGGAAAGTACAGGAATCTGCCTGGGGCAAGAAAGAACGCAAGGAGTTTAGCGCCATGCTGGACTTTGTAAAGCGTAATGACAGCGTAAAACACGTGATATTTGACGTGGTAGACCGTATGACCCGTAACGATGCCGACAAAATACGGGTAATCCGTTTAATCCGCGAATACCACAAAAGTATTCATTTTTCCCGAACTAACCAGTTGTTAAATGAGCAGACGCTGGATTCCAATAAGGAATTTATGATGGATGTGGAAGTAGCGGCTTCCAAAAAGTTATCTAACGACATTGCCTATAAAACCCGTATGGGTATGGTGGAAAAGGCCGAACAGGGTATTTATCCAGGCAATGCGCCGTTGGGGTATATAAACGTAACGACTAAAGAGAAAGAGTCCATTATTGAAGCGGACCCGGTTAATGCCCCTCTGGTGACGGAACTGTTTGAATATGCCTCTACAGGGAAGTATTCTTTGGAAGAGTTGGAAGAAATCTTTTATGGTAAAGGACTTAGAACCAAAAGCAGGGGGAATCGCGTCTCGTTAAAAAGTATCTCCAAAATGCTCCATTCTCCCTTTTATTATGGTGTGTTTAAGTGGGGTAAAAAGCTTTACCAAGGGACGCATACGCCGCTTGTTAGCAAAGCCGTATGGGATAAAACCCAAGAAGCCCTGGCCGCCAAGGCTCACCGCTATGATACACGGCACAATTATCCCTTTAACCGCTTAATCACGTGCGAACATTGCGGGCATTATATATTGGGGGCCAAAGCCAAGCATAAGTATTTGTATTATCGGTGTGCGCATTACAATAAAGACCATAAAAAGAGCGGGTATTTGACGGAAGCCCGCTTGGCCGAACAATTGGCAGATACTATACAAGACATTGAACTGCCCAAAGAAGTGGTAGAGGTGCTTTGTAAGGGGCTTAAACAGAAAGGTTTACGTGCAAACCAAATTAATGCAGGTACTAAGCAGATATTGCAAAAGGAACTGGAGCGCGCAAATGGCCGTATAGAAGCCTTGCTGGATATGTATTTGGACCGTAAAATAACCGATGCGGCCTATCAGGCCAAAAACCGCCAATTACAGGAAGAACGGGAGCGCATTGAGGGGGAACTCGCCCGATGTACGGGCAGTGCCGAAGGGGCCCAGCGGGCTGTGCAGGGGCTGGCTATGTTGTTCGGGCTTAAAAAGTGCTACCGGGAAGCGGATAATTACGGTAAGGCGGACTTATTGCGTGCGGTGGGGGCCAAGTTCCTGCTTACGCAAGATAATCAAATTGTGGTGGAGTATAAAGAGCCGTTTAAGGCCATTTATGAAGCCAAGCATCTGGCTCAAACAGAGGCCAAAGAGGCGGAAAGGGATAAAAAAACAGCCCTTTTAAATAAGGGCTGTTTGGAAATCTACGACGATAAAAGCGCTCAAAGCGCATCTAAAAGTTGTAGCAGAAATTATTGGGGTGGATGACGAGATTTGAACCCGCGACCTCCGGTTCCACAGACCGGCGCTCTAACCAGCTGAGCTACATCCACCATAAATCGGGAATGTTTAGGAAGGAAAACCTAAACTATATCCTTATTTTACTATTTTAATAAGGCGAAAGTCCAGCCGCTATATACTTGCTGTCTTAGGATATGTGATACCAAGTGTACCGCCGGACTGTAAATTGCCTTATTTTTTATCTTGAATATGTGTCGTTGCGTCTTCCGGTTCTATGCGTCCCAATGTTTTTTCTGGCGTCCAAAGGCAGGAGTTTAAAAATAATAACATTTTGTGTTGGTTCCCGCCAAAAAAACCATCTTGCAAAGCTACGCCTTCTTTAGAAATGTAGCGGTAATGCCAGGCTTCGTAAGGATAGCCGGTTTCCGCTTCTTTTCCCTTGGGAAAAGATAAACTAAAACCATATTTCCCGGCGTGTTTTTTAAGCCATTGCAGCGCGGGGATGTTTTCATCTTTGGTGTTGACGGTATTAAAATCAATAGCCGTGCCTAATTGGTGTTGGGAATGCCCGGGAGAAGCCACATAGGCGGGGTTTTTTGTTCGCTCTTTTAATCCCTGTTGATAGGCATAGGAGCGGTAGGCCGATATGGGAAAAAGATTAATCCCGTCTTTTTTAGCGGCTTCTTGCATGGTTTTCATCCATTGATAGGTTTCCGCACGCAGGCGGATTTTGCCTTGCCCCACTAAGTCTTGCGGGATATAGTCTTGCGGCAGGCTGTATTTTTCATCCACTAACGCCAGCAGTTCCTGCTTGGCAAGCAAGGGGGTATAAGCCGCGCGCAGGGCTTCTTTATCCGCATTGGCTATTAACGCTTCGCATATGGGTGAAAATTCAGCCTTCGGTTTTGGCGTTTGGCTTATTTCTTTTTGTTGGCTGCATCCCCCAAGGGCGATGCCCAGCAGGCATAGAAAGGTGCCAGCGTAAATTGTTTTTTTTACCATAATTCGTAATGTACTTTAGCCGGGTCAAAGCGGTCCACTTCGGCCGGGTGTTCAGCCGGCAAGCCCAAAGAAATAATATTTAAAGGTTTTACATACTCGGGAAGTTTTAACAGGCGGCTTAAACCGTCCATACGTTCCTGATTGGGGTATACGCCCAGCCACACGCTGCCAATGCCCAATTCCGTGGCGGCCAGTAAAATGTTTTGGGTAGCCGCGCCGCAGTCCGCCAGCCAATAGCCGGGAGCGTGCTCTCGCTGGGTGTTGCCGCAAACGATGATGGCGCAGTCCGCATGTTCCAGCATGCGGGCGTAGGGGTGTATTTCCATCATTTTTTTGAACATATTTTTATCCCGCACCACTACAAATTCCCATTCTTGGCAGTTGCGGGCGGTAGGGGCGGACATGGCCGCCTTTAATAAAATTTCTATTTTCTGTTGAGAAATTTCCCCCGGTTTGTATTGGCGTATGCTGCGCCGTTTAGAAATAACTTCCAGCGTGTTCATGGTTCCTCCTTAACGGTTTTTAAACCGTTGGAATAGTTTGGCTAAGCCGCCGTGCGCGGTTTCGCGGTAATCGGTATCCATATCCAGGCCGGTTTGCATCATGGTGATAAGAACATCATCATAAGAAACGCGGTTATGGCCGTCTGACATTAAAGAATAGGTGGCGCAGTCCAGCGCGCGGGAGGCGGCCAGCGCATTGCGTTCTATACAGGGTATTTGCACAAGCCCTTCCACCGGGTCGCAAGTGAGGCCCAGGTGGTGTTCCAACCCCATTTCCGCGGCGTATTCTATGCGTTTGTTGTCGCCTCCTTCCAGCTGGCAGGTGGCGGCGGCCGCCATGGCGCAGGCCACGCCCACTTCCCCTTGGCAGCCTACTTCCGCCCCAGAGATGGAAGCGTTCATTTTTGCCATATTGCCAAACAGGCTGGCGGTAGCCAGCGCGTGCAAAATGGTAATGTCTTCAAATTCACAAATTTCTTTGACAAGGCGCAATACGGCCGGAAGCACCCCGCAGGAACCGCAGGTGGGGGCGGTAACCACAATGCCGCCGGCTGCGTTTTCTTCCGAGCACGCCAGCGCGTAGGAAAACAAGTTATTCATCCTTCTTAGGTATTGGGGGGAACTTTCCGCCTTATATAAATACCGGCGGGCTTTGCGTTCCAAATTTAAAGAGCCGGGCAGTACGCCGCGTTTTTCCAGCCCGCGGGCCATAGTGTCCTGCATGGCTTTCCAAACCGTGTCTAAATAGCCCCAAATTTCCGTGCCCTCAAATTCTTCCACGTATTCCCATAAAAGCATGCGTTTTTCAGAAGTGTACTGCAGAATTTCGTTCATGGATTTATGCGGATAGATTTGCTTGGGCTCTTTGTCAAAATCTTCATCGGTGCGTATGGCCCCGCCGCCTACGCTGTAAATGGTTTGCTGTGCCGTTACGTGGCCGGCTTGGTCTAACGCTTCCAGCTTCATGGCGTTGGGGTGGCGGGGAAGAAATGTTTTTTCTTCCCATACAATTTCCACCGGTTTGGGGTAGAAAGCTTCTTTTACGGTAAAATCGGTCAAGTGGCCTTTGCCCGTGGCGGCCAAAGAGCCGTACAGCGTGGCCCTAAAAGAGCTGGCCTGCGGGTTGTTGCGGTTAAAAGCGTCCGCCGCTTTGCGGGGGCCCATGGTGTGGCTGCTGGAAGGGCCGGTTCCTATTTTATACAGTTCTTTTAATGTTTCCATAAAGTGTGAGCTCCCTTATTCCTTTTTATCTTATAAAAAATGTTATGATAATGTATATGCAAATATGGTCTAGCCTGCTGGTGGCGTTGAGCCTTTCTATGGATAACTTTGCGGTAACCATTGCCGCCGGCTGCGCGGAGCATTGCCGCCTGCGCGTACGTACGGTATTGGGGGTTAGTTTTTCCTTCGCGCTGGCTCATTTTATTATGTTTTCTTCCGGCTGGCTATGCGGGGCGCAATTGGGCAAGCACATAGACCGGTTTGACCACTGGATTGCCTTTGCCGTGTTGGCCTTTATTGGCGGGCGGATGATAAAAGGCTCTTTTGAGCGGGCAGAAAGCGCAGCTGCCTCTAATCTTTGTAGTTTAAATACTTCTAAAACCATTCTTGCTTTGTCCATAGCCACCAGTTTGGATGCTTTGCTGGCGGGTGTGGGGCTGTCTTTCACGCCGGCTCCGTTTGGGCTTACCGCGGCGGCTTTGGCCGCATGTGTGACGGTTACCAGCTGTTGTGGGTTTTGGCTGGGGGCTCAGCTGGGGCGGAGGTTTGGTAAAATAATGGAAGCATTGGGGGGCGTGGCTTTGGTTTTTATTGGGCTTAAACTCTTGCTGGGAGGCCTGGGCATTTGGTAGAATTTGGCAACTTACTTAAAGGCAAGGAGAATATATGGGCATTATCGCAATTACAATTATTTTTCTGTGCATTTGTGTGGATAATATGGTTTCGGCCAATATGTCTTCTCTAAAGATGAAGACGGATGTAAAGAATATTTTTTCCATTAAATTGGCTGTGTTTTTTTCCGCTTTCAATGCGTTACTTTTTGGTTTGGGGTATTTAATCAGCGCCATTATATTTAATGACTGGATTTACCTTGCCCAAAATTGGGTGGCGTTTGCCTTTATATTGCTGCTTGGGATTAAATTTATGTTGGAATCGGTAGAAAAATCCCCTAGCTTTACGGAAGAAGAAGTAAATAATAACCGCAAGTTGGTGAAAGTATCCGCCTTGTTTGGGTTAAACGCCTTTCTGGTGGGGTTTGCCGCCGATACCATGCAAAAAGGCTGGTTCCCGCAAATTTTAATCTTAATGGCCATTACGTTTGGTTTTACGCTGCTGGGGTTTCATTTAGGGCGGCAAAATTCCAAAATTATTACCAGCAAACGCTTTGAGTTTATTGCCGGGTTGCTGCTGGTGATTATGGCTTTGCGTTTAATTATTATTTAATAATTTTGATTGCTTGGAAAAACGGCCCCGCTTTGTGTTAGGCGGGGCCGTTTTTATTTGACCGGTTAGATTATTTGCTCTTTCCTAAAGATTTCCAAGCATTGGCTTCGGTTTTGGCCTGATTTTTAATGGCGTCCAATTTGGACTTGGCGTTTTCTTTGTTTTGTTTGGCTTGAGCTTTTTTGTCTTTAGAGGCTTGCTTGGCGGCGGTTTGTTTATCTTTGGCGGCTTGTTTAATTTCGTCCAGTTTGGCTTGGGCGGATTCTTTCTTTTCATTCAGCGCCGTTTTGGCGTCTTTTGCTGCGTTGGCATTATTTTTCTGGCTGTCTTTTACGGCGGCTTTTTTATCTTTGGCGGCCTGTTTAACGGCGGATACTTTGTCTGCGGCGGACTGCTTGGCGCTGTTTAGTTTACTGCGGGTGCAGGCGCTGGCGCAGACCAAATCGCCTTTTTCACAGTTGCAGGTGTCAGCGGCAAAAGCAGAGGCGGCCGCGCATAGCGCAAAAAGCAAAACACACATTCTTTTTATCATTTTATTTTCTCCTTAATTATTTGATAAATTTATTGTACTAAATACGTTTATAACTCATGGTTAAATTTCTCCGTTGTATTTTAGTAAAATAAATATATGGATGCTTCTCTTTTGGTAAATATTTTATTGGCTGTTGTGGTAATTAACCTTTTGGTATGGCCGTTAACGTCCAAATGGGTGGAAAGCCATTTGGAAATCTTTTTGCTTTTTGTGGGAGCCTTGGCGGTTACCATCAGCGGCGGGTGGAGTATTCAGTTTATATATGAAACATTAAACGCGCCGGTTAATGTGGCGTTTATTGTGTTGGTGGTCAGCGTCATATTCGGCAATTATTCCCGCTATATTTTCCGGGTATTGTTTGCTTTTTTTAAGCGGGTGGAACCGCAGTTTAGCTTTGCGTTTTTGGTATTTATATTGGGGATATGCTCCAGCTTAGTCAGTGTTACGGTGGCGGCCCTGGTATTGGCCGAGGTGTTAAAAGTGGTGGCGTTAGAAAGAAATACCACGGTAAAAGTAACGGTTTTTGCCTGTTACGCCATTGGGCTGGGCGCGGTGCTTACCCCGCTGGCGGAGCCTTTAAGCTTAATTATTAATAATGCGCTTGCCGGTCCGCCCCACCATGCGGATTTTTTCTTCTTAACCAGGCATTTCTTTTGGTGGATAGTTCCCGCCATTGCCGCTTTGGCGGTAGCCGCCGGATATTGCGTGCGGGAGGCCGGAACCACGATGCAAATGCATATCCGGGAAGACAAAGAAACGTATGTTTCCATGCTTAAACGTACGCTGCATGTATATATGTTTGTGGCGGCGCTGAATCTGATTAGCGCAGGGCTTAGGCCGTTGGCCCAAAGCACCATAGCTCATTTGGGTGGTAAAATTTTGTTTTTGGCCAATACTGTTTCCGTTATTATAGACAACGCCACTTTGGCCGCCATAGAGATTGTGCCGGATATCGGCATTAAAGATTTGATTTATATGGTTATTGGCTTTGCGGCCTGCGGCAGTATGTTGGTGCAGGGGAATTTGCCCAATATCGTGGCTGCGGAAAAATTGGGCATTAAAAGCCGGGAATGGGCCAAAGTGGCGGTTCCAACCGGGTTGTGGTTAATGGGCGCTTACTTTATATTGCTTTGTGCTGTGTTATAACAAATTTTTCCGTTATTTTTTTAGTTTTTAAGCAGAGTGTTTATGCCTCGGGTTTAGGCCCGGGGCATTTTTAGGCTGTTGGACCTATGGAGAAATGGGTCCAAGGACCCTTGCCCAAGCGTGTGATTCTGGCTAAATTATAAATATAAACCTAACTGGAGAGCCTACTTATGAATAAGAAATTATTTCAAGGGTGTATGTTGTCGTGCGGATTTCTAATTTTTACCCTGCCGGCCTTTGCGCAAAGCAAAAGCGGAGGGCTGGTGCGTTTGATTGAAAAAAGCGCCGGTGAAAAATTGCCTTCTGTCGCGGGAACGTTTCAAGTGCGGGTAATCAACCGGGCTAAGTTAACTTATTCTGAAAAGGAATTAAAAAAAATGATGGAGAGAGACCGCACAGACGCAGATGCTGTTATTTCCGGTAAATTGCCGGAAGGCATACAAGGGTTAGGAGAAACTTTGTTAAAAAAGACGTATGAAGTTATGCCTCCTAATATTGCCCCCAGTTCTGAACAGCAATTAATGGCTTCCATGTTATCTTCTGAAGAGACCGCCGCGCGCATTTCCCGCAATGGCGGCGGAATTAAATTTGATATTATGTCTCCGCAGGCGGCCCGCAAGACTTATTATCAACGTATGCAGGAGTTTGCAAAACTTAAGAAATTTTTAGATGTAAAGATGTTTTATTTTAAGGCGGACGGAATAGAACCGACTTACATGCCTTCTCGCGAGCGGATAGAGATGACCGAGGCGGCGGGGGATATGCGCGTGCGTCTTAAATTTTTATCTTTGTATTATTTCCCGGAAGATGTGCCCTTGTACTTAGCTACTAAATATTTAACCCAGCGCTTGATAGAATTACAGCCCGGGCTGACCGGCATTTTGGAAAAAATGCCTGTTTACCTGCGTAAAGACCGGATATATAATAAGCAAGAATTTATGCTGGTTTCCCCGCAGGAAGAGGTTCCCACTCTTCCGGCCGGGCTGAAAATTGCCGTAGTGAATGATTTGCCGGAAATTTTATCTGCTATGGAAAATTTCGGCCGCTGGGGCGGTTTCGGGAAAGGGGCTGAAATAACTACTTTTGACAGTATTTATAAATTGGGAGACAGCCTGAAAAAAGGCGCCACGTACGACGTTATTTTTAGCGATATTTCCATGCCTAACGGCAGCGGTATGCTGTTGGTGAATAAATTAAGAGAAAATAATATTAATATCCCGGTGATTGGTTTGAGCGGATACAAAGAAGATACCGTTAAAGGAAAAGATTTGTTTGAAATAGGTTTTGACGGGTATATTAATTCAGACGGCTATGGTTACCGTAATGCCCCAAAAGCTTTGAAAAATTATTTTTACTATCGGGATTTACATCACTGGATGCGTTAAGGAGTTATGAGAAAGTTTAGTATATTTCTATTTTTTGTACTGTTGGAAGCGGGAACTGTATGGGCCCAAGGCAAGCTGCCCCAAGCGGCCGGCGCGGTAAAAAAAGCGGTTGCACCGGCGGCAAAAAAGGCGGCGGTTTTATCTCCGGGGGCGCGCAGGATGCACGCGCTGCGTGAAAGCGCAATGTTCCGTAAAATTTCCCCCACTCCGCAGGAAGATTTGAGGGTCTTTTTCCCGGGGTTAGATGCTATGCAGTCAAAGGTGCTGCTAGCCCGGTATTACCAAGTAATGGAAGAATTTTCCGCCTTTAAAAAAGAAATGGACGTGCGCTTGTTTTATCAGTTCATGCCGGGAGAAAGCAGCCCTTTTTTGCCATTAGAAAAAGAAGAAATTTTTAGAAAGATGGGGAATTTTTCCATTCGTATTTTAAGTTTAAAAGCAGGGCCCTTTCGTAAAGATCAGGCGCTGATAGCCGCCTTGGATTATTTGAATAAAGTCGCCGGTATGGTGGATCCGACCTTCCAAAATATTTTCGGCCATCAAGAATGGCCTCGCGGCAACCGCGTGTTTAATGAGAAAGAATTTTATTTGGCGGATCCTTCCCGTTTTGCGCTGTTTCCCCAGGTGCGCGCGGGGGACGGAGCCTTATTTGCTTTTAGCCGCACTAAAAAAATAATGGAAAGCCTGCCGTTAAAGCAGGTGGCCGTTTTAAGTGATGACCAAACGCTTTTGGCCGTGTTGGAACGATGGTATCAAGACGGCGGTTTTGGTTCTCGTGCGCGATGGTTCTTTTATTCCAGCGCCAAAAATTTACAGCGGGATTTAAAATTCGGAAAAACATTTGATTTAATTTTAAGTGATGTCTTGGTTCCCGGAGGCGGCGGCCCCATGATAGCGGCGGAGCTTCGTCAAAGCGGGGCCAAGGTGCCTGTTATTGCTTTAACGCAATATGAAGAAGATATCCATACGGCCCAATGGTTATATTCCGCCGGCATGGATGGGATGATAAGCGTCAACGCTTATTTGGGCAGCCGAAATGGGGATATGCTCTTTTTAGCCCAAAAGATTAAAAATTATTTTCACTATCGCGATTTGCACCATTGGCCTTATTAAGACTATTAACCATATATGCCCAAACAACATATTGTTCTATTATTGTTTTTAGGCGCCGGCTTAATGACGGCGGTGCCGCCTGCGGGCGCGCAGCCGAATCAGGTGAAACAGGCGCTAAAACAGACGGAGAAACGGGCTGTAAAAGCCGCGCAAAAAACGGCTGTTGCACAACAGGAAGCCTTTGAGAAAATATTGCTTAACCGGGCGGTCAGCTCCTGGGAGAAAAGGCAGAAACAGCCTAGTGTTTCTTTTGAGCCCACCCCGCCGGACAAACTGGCAACATTTATTTTTCCGCTAAATGAAGTGCAAAAACGCC
This sequence comes from Candidatus Avelusimicrobium aviculae, assembly GCF_949292495.1. Classification (NCBI taxonomy): domain Bacteria; kingdom Pseudomonadati; phylum Elusimicrobiota; class Elusimicrobia; order Elusimicrobiales; family Elusimicrobiaceae; genus Candidatus Avelusimicrobium; species Candidatus Avelusimicrobium aviculae. The sequence goes on along the minus strand of NZ_CASEZB010000011.1, from coordinate 49,989 downwards.
GGGCCAAGCAATATTATTATGAGGCCATGCGCCAATTTGCAGAACTAAAAAAAGATTTAGATATTCATCTCTTTTATATACAAACGCAGAAAGATGATTTGCTCCCGGCCCAGTTGGCTGCTTTAGATACGCGCATTTTCAAGGTGGAAGAAAAACTGGCCCGGGCCGCGTTGGTTTTTCATGACGGCCCGCTGAATGAGGCCAGGAATTATTTGTTGGATGCGCGCCAGGTGCTCAACCCGTTCTCTCCGGCTCAAACACTGCAGCCACCCAGCTATTTGCGCCGGGAAGACAGAACTTTTGTCAAAAAAGAGTTTTTTTTGTACGGAAAAGATAATTCCCGTCCGCGTTTAAAAAGTTCCCGCTGGTTGGGTTCTTTTAGGGATGTTTCCCGCGCCAAAGCCTTGGCCGCTCATATTCCCGCTCATATGCGTATCGCTTTTATTAATGACCGGACATATATAGGCGGGGCGCTTATGTCTTGGTATCGCAAGGGGCTTTTTCCGGAGGGGACGGATTTGTTTGTGTACTTTCGCCTGCAAGACATTCAAAGAGATTTGGCCGCCGGAAAAACTTTTGATTTGATTATTACGGACCTGGTAATGAAAGACGGCGGCGGCTACGCGTTGGTTTCCGAATTGCGCCAGAATAATTCCACCACGACGGTGATTGCGCTTTCCGCTTATGGGGAGGACGAAGTCCGCGCCCGGGAACTGTATGATTTGGGTTTTGACGGCATGTTATCTACCCATGACGGCGGTTTTCCGGTGGACGCCACGGGGTGTTTAACGCTTTTGAACGGTTTAAAAAATTATTACTTCTGGAAAGAACTGCACGGGTGGAAACGCTGATTGTTTCCCCGTCGGGCTTTCGTTGACAGTCCGGCGCTAACTGGTTATAATTAGAATTAAGAGGTTTTATTTGTTGGTCCCCGTATGCTGCCCGCATGCGGGTTGTTCAGTCTTTTCTGTTGGCATTAAACAAAAGCAGTTTTGTCGTTCTAAGGAGACTATTTGTATGACAGAGCATTTCACCCCTGCCGCAAACATACTTAAAGAGTATGATTATGATCCGTCTAAACTAATTCCCATTTTACAGAAAGTGCAAGATGCCTACCGTTACCTTCCGGAAGATATCATGCGCTTTATTGCCGATGAGTTGGAAATTTCTCCCGCCAAGGTGTTCGGCGTGGCCACGTTTTTTGCGCATTTTGCCATCACGCCCAAAGGCAAACATATTGTAAAAGTGTGCAACGGCACCGCCTGCCATGTGAAAGGGTCTTCTTTTTTAATCAATACAGTAAAAGACAAATTAAAGCTTAAAGAGGGGCAAGATACCACGGAAGATATGTTGTTTACGTTGGAATGCGTTTCCTGCCTGGGGGCCTGCGGGCTGGCGCCCGTTATGGTGATTGATGACGTAGTACACGGACAGGTAACCCCGGCCAAAGCGGTGGAACTGCTGGACGCTGTAATCAAACAGGAGGCGCAAAATGCCAAATAAAACCATTGAACAAATTGCAAAAGATTATAACGAGGCGTACAAAAAAATAACCGGCCGCGTGGTTATTTGCGGCGGTACGGGCTGTATTGCGGGCGGCTCGTTAAAAGTATATGAAGCCTTCCAAAAAGAAATGGAAAAACATCATATTGGTTTTTGCCTGCAAATTACCAAAGACTGCCATGAAAATTACCTCAGCATGAGCGGCTGCCGCGGCTTTTGCGCGCAGGGGCCGTTGGTCAGCGTGGGGGATATCTTTTATACCAAAGTAAAACCGGAAGACGTGCCCGAAATTGTTGAGAAAACCCTTTTAAAAGGGGAAGTGATAGACCGTTTGTTATACCATAACCCCGCCAATGACCAAAAAGCCAAAACCGTGGCGGAAATTCCTTTTTACGCCAAGCAGGAACGCATTTTGCTGCATGACTGCGGCCGCATCAACCCGGAAGACATTAACGAATACATCGCCCACGGCGGTTATGCCCAGGCCAAACGCGCCTATACCCAAATGACGGACGAAGAAGTCTGCCGGGAAATGATATCCTCCGGCTTGCGCGGGCGCGGCGGCGGGGGTTTCCCCACCGGTAAAAAGTGGGATTTAACCCGCGTGGAGCCCGGACCTAAAAAATACGTCATTTGCAACGCCGACGAGGGCGACCCCGGCGCTTTTATGGACCGCAGCGTCATGGAAGGCAATCCCAACGCCGTATTGGAGGGCATGATGATTGCCGCGCGCGCCATTGGGGCCGATGAGGGGTACGTATACGTGCGTATGGAATATCCGCTGGCTATTGCCCGTATCCGCAAAGCCATAGAACAGGCGGAAAAATTGGGCCTGTTAGGTAAAAATATTTTTGGTTCCGGAAAAGATTTTAAAATTAACGTGATGGAAGGGGCCGGCGCCTTTGTGTGCGGGGAAGAGACCGCTCTTATCGCCTCAGTGGAAGGCAAGCGCGGTATGCCCAAAATAAAACCGCCTTTCCCCAGCCAAAGCGGTTTGTTCGGAAAACCTACGGTAATTAACAATGTGGAAACGTTAGCCACCGTACCCAAAGTGCTGGAAATGGGGGCGGAAAAGTTCCGCAAAATTGGAACCTTGGGCAGCCCGGGCACCAAAACATTTGCCGTTACGGGGCATATTGCCAATACGGGGCTGGTGGAAGTGCCTATGGGCACCACCCTGCGCCAAGTAATTGACGACGTTGCCGGCGGTACAACCAATGATGACGGCACGGTGAATAAAGACGCTTTTAAAGCGGCCCAAATCGGCGGGCCTTCCGGCGGGTGTTTAACCCGTGAACATTTGGACCTGCCTCTTGATTTTGATTCCCTTAAATCAGCCGGCGCCATGGTGGGTTCCGGCGGGCTGGTAGTCATGAATGACAAAACCTGCATGGTAAACGTAGCCCGTTTCTTTTTGGAATTTACCCAACGGGAATCCTGCGGCAAATGCGTTCCCTGCCGGGAAGGTACGGAACAAATGCTTACCATGCTGAATGATATTGTAGAAGGCAGGGCAACGTTAAAAACCTTGGAAAATTTGGAGGATTTAGCCAAAGCCGTTCAAAAATCTTCCTTATGCGCGTTAGGCAAAACGGCGCCCAACCCGGTGCTTTCTACGCTGAAACATTTTAGAGATGAATATTTAGCCCATGTGGTTGAAAAACGCTGCCCGGCCGGGGTTTGCAAAGCGTTGGCCCGGTTTGAAATTGTGGCTGATAAATGCAAAGGCTGCGGTATGTGCAAGCGGGCGTGCCCGGTGCAGGCTATTTCGGGCGAAGTGGGCAAACCCCATCACATTGACCCTAAAAAATGCATTAAATGCGGCGGCTGCAAGGCCACCTGTAAATTTGGCGCGGTGATTGTAGGCGCATAACCACGGAGCATAGATTATGGAAAAAGAGCAATTTGTTATCATTGAAGGCAAGAGAGTCCCCATAGAGGGAGAGAAAAACCTGCTGGAGCTCGTCCGCAAGGCGCATTTTAATATTGTTACGTTCTGCTACCACCCGGAGCTGGCCGCCTATGGGGCCTGCCGCCTGTGCTTGGTGGAAGTGGAAGGAATGGGCATTGTGGCTTCCTGCACGGTAGCCCCGAAGGACGGTATGAAAGTGCGCGTAAACAGCGATGAAATCCGCAAATTGCGCCGCATTAATTTGGAACTTTTGCTTTCTTCCGGCAATCACGACTGCACCCTTTGCAGCAAATCCAACAACTGCAAACTGCAAAAGCTGGCTAAAGATTTGGACGTAACGGAAATACGCTTTAAATCCAAAAAGTTAGACAGCCATAAAGACGCCACCTCCCCCGCTTTAGTGCGTGACCACAGCAAATGCATTTTATGCGGCAACTGCGTGCGCATTTGCAACGAGGTGCAGGGAATTGGCGCTATTGATTTTGCTTTCCGCGGGTTCCGCTCCAAAATAGCCACCGCGTTTAATAAAGAGCTGGGCCAAAGCCACGAATGCGTATCCTGCGGCCAGTGCGCGCGGGTATGCCCCACGGGGGCTTTAATGCCCAATTCTTCTGAAATTGAAGAAGTGTTTAAAGCCATCAATAACCCGGCCAAAAAGGTAGCCGTGCATATCGCGCCCGCTGTGCGTGTGGGGTTGGGCGAAATTTTCGGTCTGCCCCAGGGGCAGAACGTAGATGGGAAAATAGCGGCGGCCCTGCGCATGTTGGGGTTTGATTATGTGTATGATACCGCTTTTGCGGCGGACTTAACCATTGTGGAAGAGGCCACCGAATTTTTGGAACGCTTTAAAAAAGGTGCCAATTTGCCGCAGTTTACCAGCTGTTGCCCGGCGTGGGTAAATTATGTGGAAAAATTCGCCCCGGAGTTTATTCCCAATCTGTCCACGGCGCGTTCCCCCATGCAAATGATGGGCCCCATTTTAAAGGCGGATTTTGAAGACCGCGGCGGGAAAAGGGAGGACTTGGTGGTGGTGGCGGTGATGCCGTGCTCGGCCAAAAAGTCCGAAGCCAAACGTGGGGAGTTTTATGTAGACGGCAACCCCGATACCGATTATGTGGTCACTACCGTCGCTTTGGCCCGTATGATTAAAGAAGCCGGTATAGATTTTGTAAATCTGGAAAACGAATGGTTTGATATGCCCTTTGGCACTAAAACGGGAGCCGGGGTGATATTTGGCGCTTCCGGCGGGGTAATGGAAGCCGCCTTGCGCTACGCCGTGGCCGAGCTGGACCCGGCCAACGCCCGCAGCGTAAAATTTACCAGCCTGCGCGAACCGAAGGTATTTAAAGAAAAAACGGTTACCATTGGGGACATTAAAATCCGCACCGCGGTGGTAAGCGGGCTGAAAAATGCGCGCAAACTGCTGGAAGATATTAAATCCGGCAAAGACCATTATGACTTTATTGAAGTCATGTCCTGCCAAGGCGGCTGCGTGGCCGGCGCCGGCCAGCCCCAGTTTGACGGCTGGGCCCCGCGCAAAGTGCGCGCGGAGGGGTTGTATCAGGAAGATACGGAACTGGCCTATAAATCCCAGGATAACAGCGGGGTTACCGCGCTGTATGGACGTATTTTAGACAAAATAGGCGGGCCGGTGGCGCACAAGCTGCTGCATACGCATTATGAGTCTAAAAAATTCCGCGTGGGAGAGGAAGACGCTAAAAAATAGGCGGTTGTCTTTTTGCCCGTTTGTGCGGCAAAGTATTTAATTGCCACCCAGGCCCGGTGAAAACCGGGCCTGGGTATTTTGTGGCGCGCGCGTTCTTTATTGCGCTCTTTTATTTAGATACAATACCTATATGCACTATTGGAAAGGAATTTTTTGCGGCATTTTAACTTCTTCCACCTTCGGCATGATACCGCTTTTTACGCTGCCCATTATAGCGGGGGGGATGAGGTTTCCTTCCATTTTGTTTTACCGCTTCTTTTTGGCGGCGGTTTTGCTGGGCGGAATATTGTTTTTAGCCCGCAAGTCTTTTACCGTAACTCCTAAAGAGTTGTTTACCTTGGCTTGGCTGAGCGTATTGTATACAGGTTCCGCCCTGTTTTTATTTTGGGGATATAATTATTTGCCCAGCGGGGCGGCTACCACCATTATTTTTCTTTATCCTGTGTTTGTGGCGGTGATAATGGCTTTGTTTTTTGGGGAAAAGCCTTCCTTTTTTACTTACACCGCCATTGTAATGGCTTTGGCGGGGGTGGCGTTATTGTCGGGGGTCGGATCTTCTGAGGGCGTACAGGTGAAAGGGGTGCTGATAGAAAGGATGTCCGCCCTGTCTTACGGGCTGTATATTGTGGGGGTAAACCAGTCCTGCGTGAAACACATGGGGGCGTTAAAACTTACTTTTTATATCTTTTTGTTTGATACGGTTACTTTTTTACTGTTTGCCGTTTGGCAGGGGGGGCTGCAGCCGGTTCCGGGCGGGAGCGGCCAGCTTAATTTGTTGCTACTGGCGTTGGTTCCTACGGTGCTGTCCAACTTATCTTTGGTGTATGCCATTAAAAATATAGGGTCCACTTTTTCTTCCGTTTTGGGAGCGTTTGAACCGCTTACCGCCATGCTGATAGGAGTGTTGGTGTTTCATGAGCCTTTTACACAGGGTTTGGCTTGGGGGCTGGTACTAGTTATCGGGGCTGTTAGCCTGATTATTTTAGCTCCGGCGCTTAACAAAGGTTGGCGGAGGGGAAAGTTCTTTTATATTACGCGTTTGCGCGGGGTACACCGCAATTTGTTTCCGTATGATTAGTTTTGTTGGTATAATATAGAAAAAGGAGAATTTAATGAATCGACAAGGAATGGCGCACGGAATTGTTTTTGTGTTGATAATTATCGTTGGTTTTGGCTTTGCCTTGGGCTGGCCGCAATATGCCAAACATAAAGAGATTACCCACGCAAAAGAAGCTTTGGAAATGGCTTGCCGTCTGGCCCAAGCGCAAAAGGACTACGCCGCCGAGCATGACGGCCGGTATGCTCAAAGCTGGACGGACTTCGGCCTCCCGCTCACCTGCCCGCAAGTGACCAAAGAGGGCGTAAATACGCTGGAATGCGCGTATTATGATTTTTACTTGCAGGACGGTTTGATTTACGCGCGGCATAATAATATCGCCAAATGGCTGACGGTGGACGTAGCCAGCGGAAAGGCGGATTGCTCCCACGAAACCCGGTCCGTAGCCGGAGCTAAAATTTGCGAGAAATTGGATTTATAATTTAATTTTAGGATAAAAAATATGAAAAAATGGATGTTTGTTTTACTAGCTTGCGCATTGGCTTTTGGCTGTGCGCCCAGCGTGAAACGGGTGGAAACGAATTTGATAAAAGACGTAAGCGGCGGCTGGAACGATACGGATGCCCAAATGGTGGCCGCCGAGATGATTGACGACTGCTTAAACGCCGGTTGGTATAATAAGACGCTTCTTAAGCTGGGCAAAGAGCCCGTAGTAATTGTGGGCACGGTAACCAATAACAGCATGGAGCATATCAATACGGACGTGTTTGTGGAAGAAATACAGCGCGCGTTAATTAATTCCGGCAAGGTGGAATTTGTGGCTTCTAAAGAAGAACGCGGAGAAGTGCGCGCCGAGCGTTTGGAACAGGATGAATTTGCCTCTGAAGAGACCCGCAAAGCGTTTGGCAAAGAAATAGGGGCTGATTTTATGCTCAGCGGAACCCTGAATTCCGTGGTAGACCAGGCCGGCAGCAACGCGTTGGTGTTTTACCAGGTGAATATGAAACTGATTAATCTGGAAACCAACCAAATTGTTTGGAACGGTCAAAAACAGATTAAAAAATACGTCAAACGCAGTAAAGTTTCTTGGTAAGAAATATGAGGGTGCGGGCCGCTGTAATTGGGTTGGCTCTGTTTTGTTCGGCGTGCGCCGGCCCTTTTTTGCGTTATAAAAAAGACATAAACCGTTTGGTTGCCGCGCAAAATTTTACTCCGGCGGTTTCCCAGCTGGAAGAAAATAAAAATAAGCTTTATAAAGAGAAAGACGCCGCTTTGTACTTTTTGGACAAGGCGGCTCTTTTGCATGATGCCCAGCAACCCGCCAAGAGCGACGAAGCCCTCTCCACTGCCCAGAACATCATAGAGCAGCTTTACGCCAAAAGCGTTACCGGGGCTTTGGGCACGCTTTTGATTAATGATTTAACCACCCCCTACTATGCCGCCCCTTATGAAAAAGCCCTCACTTTTTTTTACCGGGGGATGAATTTTTTGCAGCAAAACGATTTGCAGGGGGCGCTGGTGGAAGCGCGCAAAGCGGTGTTTTATTTGGCGCAGCTGCGCGGTACAAAAACCAACGGATATAATGACGACGCTTTTGTGCAGTATTTTTCCAGCTTGGTTTTTGAAAGCGGAGCTCAGCGTGATGATGCCCGTATCTCCCGCCAAAACGCGTTGAATGCTTATCAAAAAAACGGCTGGCCCGTTCCGGATTTCCCCGTCCCGGCCAATGCGGATCAAATGGGCGAAATTTTAATTTTTCATTATAACGGATTACTTCCTTTACTAAAAAACCAAACAATGCAGGTGGGGTGGGATAAGCTGCTTTTGTGGGCGTCTTCTCCGGTGGAGGGGGAGCGCGTAAGCCCACAAGTGCAAAACGCCGTTATGGCCGGGCTTACGGGCCGGAGCGTTACACTGGCTTTTCCGGTGTTTGAGGAACAGCCCTATCAAACGAAGAGTTCTTTTGTAACGGCGGACGGTGTCTTCGCGCAAGCGACGCAAAAAGTGCAGGATACCTCCGTTTTAGCTAAAAATTATTTACAGGAGCGCACCCCGGCGATGCTGTTTCGTTTGGCTACCCGGGCGGTGATAAAGCAAACGGCGGTGGTACAGGCGCGCCACGCCGCCGCCCAAGCCGCCCAAGATGATACCGTGGGGGAATTGGCCGGAATGTTTGTTAATTTGTTGGGCGCGCTTACGGAAACGGCGGACACCCGCCAATGGTTTACTTTACCAGCGGAGGTGCGTTTGTCCCGGATATTTGTTGCGCCCGGCACGCATGAAATAAAGCTCTGGTTTCAAGATGGATATGGTAATATAATAGGGGAGCATAATTTTGGGCCGGTGCGGGTGCGCGCGGGGGAAAGGGTATTCCTGCACCACCGTACGGCCAAATAAAAGGGGAAAACAAATGAAAAAATGGTTTATGGTGTTGGCGGCGGGGTTGTTGGCTGCCTGTGCCCATATAAATAAAAATACGGTCAATTACCAAATGTCTTTATTTGACCAAACCCGCTATTATGTGGTAGCCGGGGAAGGGGGCGACAAAGAAGCCGCCTCCGCTGACGCGCTTAGCAATATGAGAAAAGCGTTTGAAAACGCGGCGGAAGTGTCCGATCCGCAAATTTTGGAGGATATTTTGGCTAATGCCCGGGTGGAAAAAGTTTGGAAGGAAAAAAATTCCTCCCCTAAAAATTATTTTGCTTTAGCCGTGTTGGACCGGGAAACCGCCCAAAAAATGTTGGCTGTGCCCATGGACGCGCTGGACGCAAAATTGGCCGGTTTTGCCAAAAGCCTTTCTGCCGGGCCGGAACCGTTTGCCGCGCTGAAATTGGCCTTTAATATGCAGCCTTTGGTGGCGCAGCGCAATGAGTATCAAGATATTTACGCTTTTATAAACGCCGGGCAGGAAGGGTACCGTTCGGCGGAGTTTGCCCAATATAAAGAGGCGTTAAAAAACGCGATGGGAGCGGTAAAAGTGTCTATCCAAACCAAAGGCCCCCAGCATATTGTGTTGCTCAGCAAAATTACCGATTCTTTAAACCAACTGGGGTTGGGCGTGGCGCAAAGCGATGAGGAAAACGCCCCTTTAACCGTATTGGTGGAAACCACGGTGGACGATTATTCTTCTGACCGCGTGAAAGGATTGGAGTGGTGCTCCAGCGGGGCATCTGTAAGCATGGTGGACGAAACGTTGGGCGTTACTTTTGCCCGTTTTCATGTGCAGGACCGGGCGGGTACTTCCCGCCGGCAGGATTCCCTGCGGCGCAGTATGGAAGGCGTGGGGGATAAGGCCTCCCAGCAGATTTCGCAACGTATGTATGAATATTTAAAAATAAGATAGGAGAATAAAATGAAAAAATTAATTGCTTTAACTTTATTACTGACTCCGGCGGTATTAATGGCGCAGGATGCGCCGCAGGGGGCGCAGGTACTTCCGGCTTCGGACCAACAAGCCCCGGCGGAGGCTGCCCAGCCTCAAGACCCGGCCGAACGCAATAAAATGTTGTATTCCTTGGGTTTTTTGTTGGGGGATAATTTAAAGAAACAGCTTATCTTGGATAACGAAGACGACTATAAAGCCCTTTCCCAGGGGATGCGTGACAGTTTGTTAAACAAATCTTCCCAAACTGAATTGGAAGCCTATAAGCCCCAAATTATAGAAAAATATCAAAAAGACGCGGAAATCATCAGCCAAAAGCGCCAGGCCGCCCAACAGGAATATATGGATAATTTCAAAAAAGAAAAAGGTGTGAAAACCTTAGATAACGGGGCGATGATTAAACTTTCCCGCAAAGGGAAAGGAAAATCCCCCAAGGCGGATTCTACCGTAAAAGTCAATTACGAAGGCACGTTGATTGACGGCACCAAATTTGACAGTTCTTACGACCGCGGGGAAGCCGCCACGTTTAAACTGACGGATGTGGTTCCCTGCTGGACGAAAGCTATTCAATATATGAAACCGGGCGCCAAAGCAAAAATTGTCTGCCCGGCGGACACCGCTTACGGCAACCGCCCCTTAGGACCGATTGCCCCCAATTCCACTTTGGTATTTAATGTGGAACTGGTGGAAGTGTTGTAATGTCTAAAACCAGTTGGTTTTATATTTGCGCGATGGCAGCCATAATTGCCTCAGTAGGGGTGATTAATGGCTACCGCGCGTATGAAAAATATAAATTGCAAAAAGAAGAAGAAAGTTTTTCTGATTTTACTTTTCAAAATGTGCCCATTACGTTAGGGATGCCGCAGGCGGAGCCGGCCGCCCGTCCTATTCCATACAATCCGCAAATGCAGCAAGATGTGTTCCTGGGGGATATTCCCCTTTCCCCTGAAAAAGAAACCCAACAGGCGGATTTAACGCTGCAATCCATCTTTTCTGATTATCAAAACGATTCAGCACTTCAAACCTTCAACCGGGAATTGGCCCAATTAACCCAGGGGGAAGCGTTAAGCCTGCAGGCTTTAAGCGGCCCGCGCTTAACCGCCGTGGTGCAAAAATACCCCGAAGTGGAGCAGTTGATAAAAAAGCATATGCAAAACCCTCAGTTCGCGGCGGTGGTGGGGCAAATTTTTGCCAATCCGCAATATGTACAAAGCGTGCAGGTTCTGCAAGGAGAGCCGGCGGCTGCGGGTGCGGCAGAAAATAATAATTTTTAATAAAGTCCAAAATATTGTATTCTATTTGCATAGGAGGCAGTGTACAATGGTAAAAATTTTTCTTAAAGCTGCCGTTTTGGTTTTCATCATTTTGAGTATTTATTTTATTGTCAACCCCAGCGCTTGTTCTAATTTATTGGCTGGGCGGGTGGTTAATACTCCCCCGGTGGAAAACCCGCAGATTAATCCTTCCGTGCCCCCGGCACAGGAAGAAATGTTGATTCCTGCAGGGGATCTAAATCCGCAAGATCTTCCTTCCGCGCAAGAAGTAATTTCCGCCCCGGCGGCGGAATCTGCTGAAAAAGAGGACACCTCTTCCCAGCAAAAGGATTCCGCCCCTGCCGCGCAAGAAGATGAGGCTGAGGAGCAAGAGGCTTCCGCTTCTCTGGAGGAAGACTTTCCCTATACGCAGGAAGATATTGATTATGCGGTAGCCAGCCGTTATGTGGAGCTGGAACGCGAATATATCAAAGAAAATAAAGCGATGGGGAAAGAATCTTCCCGTGAGATTTCTTCCATAGTAATGGATGATTTTGAAATGTCCCCGGAAGAGTGGGAAGCGTTTTTAACCCGCGCCACTTCCAGTAATTTATTTAATAAAGTACGGGAAGAAATGCCCCAGTAAAGATGAATTTGCAATAGTAAAGGTAGATATTTGCAATCAAACACCCCGCGTTACAGCGCGGGGTGTTTTCATTTAAGAATTTGCTAAAAGGCCGCCATACAACCAGCAAGTGAGGCGCGCCGTTTTTATACAATCTACCGGATAAGGTTTAGGGAAATTCCCCATTTTACTGGAGGGGCGGGTTATGTATGGCTTTTTATTCTATATAAAAATCCCCGGCGGGCGCCGGGGATAACTTTAGTGGGGAAGCCTTCCCGCCAGCAGCTCCGCTACGGGGCGGGTGTGTTTTATTTTCCCCAAAATAATTTTAACGGACGCCGTAATGGGCACGGATAAAAACGCGCCCGGAACGCCCCAAACCAAGCTCCAAAAGATTAAAGAAGCAATAACCACGGCGGGGTGTAAATCCATCCCGTCCCCCAGGAAACGGGGTTCAACAAGGTTTCCAATAATAAACTCCGTGGCAGTTAACAACCCTACTATTAGAAACAAATGTCCGCCAAACCCAAATTGTAAAAATAAGACCGGCACCGGTAACAATACGCCGATAATGGAACCCACACTGGGGATAAAATTAAGCAGAAACGCAAATAAAGCAAACAGCAGGGCCAGTTTTACTTTAAAGGCCAGTAAGATAATGGCAATAATAATCCCGGTGGAAAGAGAAGTGATTAGCTTTACAGATAAATAAACTGATACGTTAGACAGCATTTCTTTAATTGTTTCATTGGTAATGGGAGGGGTTTTTTTGCTGCCCAGCAAAAAGAAAATCATAAACAACAGTATCAGGGTGGCGTTGGATACTACGGAGAATAATTTACCCCCAAAGTTTTTAAGCCAATTAAATAAAGGCAAGTCCCTTAGCGCGGTGATAACGGAAGTTTGGTCAATTTCTATGCCGTGGTGTTGAAGGCGGGTTAAAATATCTTGCGCTGTGCCTAGCAAATTTTCTTTATATACTTCCGCCCCTTTTAAGAAATCCCCGATAGAATTGACGGTAAACAAAATAATGGCGGCAAACAACGCTAAAAAAACCAATATGGAAAAGCTTACCGCCAACCACTTGGGAAAAGAAAGTTTATGGCGCAGGAGATTGGTCATTTGTATCAGAATAGTGTATAAAAAGATGGATATAACCAACGGAATAAGCACCGCTTTTGTATACACCAGCATGGCGGTAACAATGCCCGCGGCAATAATGGTCAGGCAAATGGTGCTGGTTTTTTGGTAATAGTAAAGAGGTTTTTCTTTGTTAAACATTTATAGCCTCCGGTAACGTTCCGCGTTTTTGGCAATTTCCCGCGCCAGAAATAAGACTTTGTCCGTAATATTATTAACGGCAGTCGCGCAGGAAGTTAACAACCATACATTTAATTTTTGCGCCGTATAACCTTGATATAAACGGTAAAAGCGGTGGTATTCCGTGGTAAATTCATCACACATACGGGAAAGTGTTTTTGCTTTGTTGTTAAATCCTTTTGCGGGCAGGGCCATGTCGGCGCCGTAATCGTTCTTGGTCCAAGAACGGGCTTGGGCGCGTATTTGGGCCCAGGCCGCTTCTTGCTTGTCCGTATTTGTGCGCAAGTTTTGGCAGAAGCTGTTAAATTCCTCCGCAAAGGACGCGTCCCGCACGTCCATATTTTTATGGAGTTGGGCCGATATTTGTTCCAGCCGGCGGTAAAATTCCGCCAGCAGGCGGGCGTCAGCGGTTAGCTGGCCGCGCAGCGCTTCACATTGAGTGGTGGCTTCTTGTATGCAGTCTAAAGAGTTCATTGTATGGGCAGCGTAACGGTGAAAATAGAACCTAGGCCCCGGTCTGACACGACATTTACCGTTCCTCCATGCAATTCCGCCCCGTTTTTTAGCATGGGCAGGCCCAAACCCCAGCCGTTTATTTGGCCGGTAAAATAGTCATCCACTTGGTAAAAAGGATCAAAAATGCGGTTTACGTCCTGCGGGCGTATGCCGGCGCCGTAATCGCGCACGGATATGGAAACCGTATCTCCGTGGTTGGCGCATTGCAGTTTAATGATTTTTTCCATTTTATTATTAAATTTAATGGCATTATCCAGCATTTCTTCCAGCATGGCTTTTAATATTTCTTTATCGGCGTGCACGCTTAAACGTTCGGAACAGTCAATTTCTATATAGGTTCCGCGTTTGGCGGCCGGCTCGGAGGCAGCAGGCGCCGGGGCGGCGGAATCGTCATCTTTGGCGATAGCGCGGGAAGCGCATTCTTTTACCAAAGTTTTTAAATTGATGTCCGTTTTCTTTAAGTCTGCGGGTTTCATGGCGGATATTTTATTGTAGTTTAACAGCTTGTCCACCAATTCCGCCATTTTGCCGCCTTGTTTATTTATTTCTTCCAGGGCTTTGGAAGTAAAGGGGGAAAATTTTTCTTTTCCCGCTTGAGACAAAATGGCTTCTGAATACCCGTTAATAATGGATAACGGGGTTTTTAATTTATGCGATACCAGCGATAAAATTTTGTTGGAAGCGTCTTTTTCTTTAAAATCTTTTTCGCTCATAATATTATCCTAGAAAGAGGTTCCTAAGCCTAAATAAAAGATGTCTCTTTTATTTTTGTGGCTGGTGGTTTCTATATGGTTGTAAGCCATGTCAAAAAATACGTTTTTCACAAGAGGGAACGAATTGCCGATAATAAAAGAGTGGTCCGGGTCGGCCGTGTAGTTTTCGGTAAAAGAATAGCCGATATATAATGTGGAGCCAGACTCCGCCCACATACGTACAAAGCGCCCGCCTAAAGCGTATTTGCGCAAATCACGCGTAATGTCCAAGGTTTGCAGAGCCACTAAATCTTGTTGGTTTAATACTCCGCGAAAAGCGGTAACTCCGGTAATCCCGTCTGGATATTGAAACGCCGCCCCGGTGGCTTCCAACCGGTACGCCCGGAACAGGCTGTGGCTTAACTGTAAGAAATACGCCGCTTGGGCATAGTCTGTATTTTCCGGCGCGGCATCTTTAGTAAACAAAGTGCCTTGCTGCCGCGCATAGCTGGCGCCCAGACGCGCGCGGGTGTAAATGTCGTTTACTTGGTCATTTTCCATTAACATGGTTAATGCGAAAGTACCCCCGTAGGCATAGGCGTCTTGATAGGAGGGGTTATCGGCATTGTGTTCAAAATAGTAAAAAGGGGTCAGCTCAATGTCTAATAACTCAAACTGAAAGAGCAATGGAAGATAGACGGAATAAATAGGGTCTTTCAAACGGCCGAAAGAATAATCCCGCATATCTTTCACATAACGCGCCACCAAACCGGCCCGTGTATTATAAGTAGGCGCCACGGATAAGGAAGCCATCGCCTGGTTCTTATCGGAAGACCATAAGTAAGACGCTCTTGCGTCCAATGTTTTTGCCTGTACCATAAAAGCAGGCAAGGTGATTAAGGTTAAAAGTAAAAATAATTTTCTCATACTATTAATTTAGCAAAATTTAAGTTAGCCCGCGCGGGTTTTTTAATATACTTTTATTAACTAGCTTATAGCGGGGTATATTTTTAGTAAAATAAATAAAGATATGAGAAAAACCGTTTTTACTTTTTTTGCAGTATGTGCGGCCTTGTTGCCTGCCGCCGCGGCGCAGCTTGTGCGCGGCCCGTATATAGAAGACCCTACCCAAAGCACCATGGTCTTGCGTTGGCAGACGGATGAGGATACTCCTTCTTGGCTGGAGTACGGCCCCGTACCGCGCTGCAACCAGCTGATGACGATTACCCCGTCTTCCACCTCCCACAAAGCCATTTTGTACGGTTTGGTGCCCAATCAGGATTATTGTTACCGTTTGTATGTATACAACCAAGCCAAAGACGGAGTGCAGGTGCCGTTGGAGGGGAGTTTCCGCACATTATTCTCTCCGGAGCGCAAAGAGGTAAAATTCTTGGCGTTGGGCAATACGGGCGCCCCTCAGCCGGTGGCGGGGGAAGACGGCATTATCCCGCCGGATTTTGCCGCCGAAGCCCGCCGCGCCTTGGCGGCCCGCATGAAAGAAAAAAAGGCCGATTTTTTTATTCATACCGGCAACATCACGCACAGCGGTTTAAATGCAGACGCCGACCGGGAATTCTTCACCCCGTTTAAAGAGGTGTTGGCTCGCAACCCATTGCTTGTAGCGCTGGGGCCGAATGAATACGGACCGGACCGCGCGCAACAAAGCAGTAAATCTTTCCTGCGCGCCAATTATTCCAATTTTCACAGCATGAGCTGGGGTACCGGCACTCCCAAATATTATACGTTTGATACCGCCAATGCCCGTTTTATTTTTCTAGACGCCAATGCCATATACGGCGCGGTGTGGGCGCCCAGCTTGGAAGAGGATTCCGCCCAAATGAAATGGCTGAAAACGGCGCTTACTTCCAATGTGGAAGGAAAATGGAAGATAGTGGTAATTAACGCCCCATTGTATTCCACCGGGCCGATTACGCCTAATAATGAGGCCGCTTCCAAATTAATTAAACTGTTTGAAAATTATAAAGTGAATTTGGTCTTACAGGGTAATTCCCCCAATTACGAGCGCACCTTCCCCATGTTTCGCGGGGAGCCGAACGTACGCGGGGTAACCTATGTTACCTTGGGGGCCGCCGGGCTGGAGCCTCAAAAACGTATAACGGGGGATTCTTCCACCGCGCGCTACGTGGCGGCCTATCATTATGCATTGGGGGAAATTGTTGACCGCAAATTAACCCTCAAGGTGTTTGACCAGACGGATAACCAAATAGACACCATAGATATTTATTTGCGTTAACCTTTTTTGAATACAAATACGGTTAAAAGCGGAGAATTTAAAACCTCCGCTTTTTTGTGCTAAAAACCGCACTTTCTGCTTTTAAGCCCAGAGCGTTTTGTTATATTTACGCAGACTGGCTGGGGATATTTTTTATCGCTCTCGCCGGGAAAAACGTTTATGGGTATGGCGGTAGGAGGGGAGAACAGATCCGGAATAAAAAATCCCCGTTTTACGCAAACGGGGATGAAATGAAGTTTTAGCGGTATTATTTTTTTAGCTGTACTTTAGCCATCATATCGTACATGATAATGCTGGCCGCGGCGGAAGCGTTTAAGCTTTCCACCCCGCCTTTTTGCGGAATGGATATGATTTGGTCGCAATTTTCGGCCGTTTTTTCCCGTATGCCAAATCCTTCGCTTCCAATTACCAGCACGGCGGGGGAGGCATAGTCCGTTTCGGTAATGGATTGGCCTTCCATATCTGCCCCATATACCCAGAAACCTTCTTCTTTCAGGTCAATTAATGCGGTGTTTAAGTTGGCCACTTCCACAATATTGATGTTTTCAATCGCGCCGCAGGCCACACGGTATACCGCCGGCGTAATGCCCACGGTGCGCCGCTGGGGCAAAATAATGGTGGAAAAGCCCAAACACGCCGCACTGCGGATAATGGCCCCCAGGTTTTGCGGGTCCGTCATTTCATCCACGGCCAGCCACAGGTCTTTTTTATTTCCGTCTGACTCATACAGCGCGGTGGAAAGTTTCATTAATTTAATGGGCTGGATTTTAGCCAGCACGCCTTGGTGGTTGGCGCCGTGGGTCAGCTTATCCAGTACGCGGGGTTCTATGCGGTCCACTTTTACGTTATTGCGTTTGGCTAAACGGATGATTTCTTCCACTTGGCGGTGCCCGGCTTTCCCGTCGGTCACAAACAACTGGGTGACGTTGCGCTTTTTGCTGCGCAGCGCTTCCATAACCGGGTGAATGCCGTAAATAATGTCTAAAGCTTCGTTCATTTTTTCTCCTTAGCCGATATCAGCCGAGCCAAAACTCATGCCCACTTCCAGCGCGGCTTTTACTTCTTCCCCGTGGGGATCAACGCGTTTTAATTTGGAAATCGCATCCGCGATTTTTACTTCCTGCATTTGGAACGCCCGCAGGCTGGCCATATAACCAAATTTTCCTTCTAATACCATATCCAGCGCTTTGGTGCCGTACAGGGTGGAAAGCCAACGGTCAAAAGCGGTGGGAGTGCCCCCGCGCTGGGTGTGCCCTAGTACGCAGGCGCGGGATTCTATTTTGGTTTTTTCTTCAATCATTTGGCTTAATTTGTATGCGATTCCACCCAAGCGTACCGGGTCCGTGCTGCCGGCTACAGTGCGGGTGACGGCTTGCTCGCCCGCTTCGTTTTTGGCTCCTTCCGCCGCTACCACAATGCTGAATGTCTTGCCGCGGCTGCGGCGTTCTAAAATATAGTTGGCGATAACGTCGTCATTATACGGGATTTCCGGTATAAGCACAATATCCCCGCCGCCCGCAATGGCGGAGCGCAGCGCTATCCACCCGGCGTAACGGCCCATGGTCTCCACAATCATCACGCGGTGGTGGCTTTGGGCCGTGGTGTGCAGGCGGTCTATGGCTTCGGTTGCGATAGAAAGGGCGGAATCAAACCCGAATGTTTGATCCGTGGCGGACAAGTCATTATCAATGGTTTTGGGTACGGCCACAATGGGCATACCCAAATCTACAAATTGCTGGGACATATGCAGCGTGCCGTCCCCGCCGATGGTGATCAGCGCGTCCAGCTGGTTTTCTTTAAAATTATGCAAGGCCGCGCCGGACAAATCCACCGGGTTTTCGGCCGAGCCAAACGGCGCCAACGTATATTTAAAAGGGTTGGCGATGTTGCTGCTTCCCAAAATGGTTCCGCCTAAGGTTAAAATGCCGGAAACCAAATCATTATTGATGTGTATAAACTCGTTGCGTACCAGGCCGTCAAAACCGTTTTTAAAGCCCAATACTTCAATGCCGTGCTGTAGCGCGTTTTTGCTTACGGCGCGCACTACGGCGTTTAAGCCGGGGCAGTCTCCGCCGGCGGTCAGAATACCAATCTTTTTAATCGTCATTTTTACCCCTTATATCTGTTAAAATAATTTGGTCAGGTAACAAAACAGCCATAAGATAAAGAATTGGCCGTCAATTAAAGTTTCTTGCTTTATATTGCGGGCCGTAACATGGCTATAATAATATATTACAATAAAAACCGTGTATACGTTCCCAATAAGAAGCATACCCGTCAGCAGCGGTTTCCACGGCATGAACCACAAAGCGGCCAGCGCGCCGGTAAGCGCGGTTAAAATAAACGTAACGGCCCATTTGGTGGCGGCCATGCCAAATGCTTTGTAGAAGCTTTCTTTGCCCACCATTAAATCTTTATTGGCGGAAGAAAACCCCAGCGTAACCGAGCGCGTAAACACCAACAGCCCCGCATAGAATACGGCCAAATACGCCGCTTTATGAAAGGGCATTCCATGCGCATAGGCGGGCAGCCAGGCGCAGGCAAACGCCCAGCCCAGCGCGGTGGCAACGTCTTTGGTACCGGGGAAAGAAGCTATCTTGGAGTGCAGTATATGCCTAAACGGGTAAAAAATCCCCGCCGCTAAAAAGACGGAAGCCAACAGCAACACCTGCCAACCGGTAAAGGCCGATAATACCAACGCCCCGGCGCAGGCGGTAAAACCCAAGATGTAAGACAAGTTTCTCACGCGGGTGGGGGCTTGTTCCGCTGCGTGGTTGACGGAAGTTAACCCAAACACAAACAACCACGCAAACCATAATAACTTCCAGTCCGTGCGCACCCCTTGTAATTTCATACATACATAGGCCAAAGCCATCGCCGCGAAGGCGGTGTAAAAAGAGTATTTTACAAAGAACTTCCACCCGTTATAAAAGAAAGTGGGCAAAGAAAAACGGTTGTGTGTCTGGCGGGTTTGGCGCACCCAGTTGGCCACTTTGTCTATCACCCAGTTGGGGGTGGAGGCCCCGGCCGTAATAAATATTTGTTTGGCGCGCAGCACTTGTTCGGGCTGCAGTTCTCTTTCGGTTTCTATGTGCAGCACCTGCGGGGCCAACCCGCGGCACAACAGGGCCAGGCGCGCGGTGTTTGCGCTGTGTTTGCCGCCCACCACAATGACCAAATCCGCGTTTTTAGCCAGTTCCACCGTTTCTTTTTGGCGGTCTTTGGTGGGTTGGCAGATGGTATTGGATATTTGGCATTCGTCCGCTTTGTCTTTAATAATTTGGGCGGTCTGATAAAAAACACTTTCTTTTTGCGTGGTTTGGGATACTACGTTTACTTTTTTAAAATGGGGGAGTTTTTGGGCTTCTTCCGGGCCGGATACCACGGTGCCTCGCCCTTGGGTATAACCCAACAGGCCGATTACTTCCGCGTGTCCTCCGTCCCCCACAATCACGGTATCATAGCCTTGTTTGGCGTATTGGGAGATAACGTCATGCGCTCGTTTTACCAGCGGGCAAGTGGCGTCCACCACTTCCATGCCGCAGGATTCAATTTCCTGTTGAAACTGCGGCGTAATTCCGTGCGCGCGGATAACCAATACGCCGGATTTGTCTTGCGCTTCCTGCGGTTTGTCTATGGAAGTAATCTGCTTGGCGGCCAGCATATCGGTCACTTGTTTGTTGTGTATCAGCGGACCAATGGTGTAAATGGGTTTTTTGCCGGCGGCTTCCAGCTCCAGCACTTTATCTATAGCGCGTTTTACGCCGGGGCAGAACCCAGCGCTTTTGGCTACGATAACGTCTTGTTCTTTATCCATATATATATTATAGGAAATTACGCGTTTAGGCAGGGAACGGTTCCAGATTTTCTATAATAACAATATGAATAAATTTTTTACAGGTTTGGCAGCCGTTGCGCTGCCCTGCGCCGCTTTTGCCGGCGCTTATGGCGATATGTTCCGGGACGGGCATCTTCGCTTTGATTATACCCCGCAGGAGATCGCTTCTTTGGAGGAGTGCGCTTCTGAAGAATTGGAAAAGAATTTGGCCGCGTTAACGGCGGTGCCTGCTTCCCGGCGGGATTTTAATAATACCGTACTGGCGCTGGAAACTGCCTATACGCAGTACTGGTTTGTGCCTAAAAATTTGTCTTTATTGGCTTATTTTCATAAAGACGCTGATGTGCGTGAAGCCGCTGCCCGGTTGGAAACCATAGGGAGCAAAAAGAAAGCGGAAATCTTTTCCCGCCGGGACGTATACCGCGCGTTAAAAGAGTACGCCCAGACCAATCCAAAATTAGAGCACGAAGAAGCCCGCCTGCTTGCCAAATGGCTGGAGCGCTATGAGCGGGCCGGCATGTCTTTAAGCGACGCCAAATTAAAAAAATATTTAAAACTAAATGATGAGCGTCTGGAGAAAATTACCCGCTATAATGTGAATTTAAATAATTATAAGGATGAGATGCTCCTCTCCCTAGAGCAGTTAAAAGGGATGGGGGAAACCTATATAAACCGTTTATCCCGCGCGGAGGACGGGCGCTACATTGTCACGCTGAAATATCCGGACTATAACCCCTTTATGGCAAACGCGCAGGACGACGCCGCCCGCAAAGAGCTGCAAGCCAAGTTTGCCCGCCGCGGCGGAAAAGAAAATGTAAAACTGTTAGAGGACACCTTGGTTTTGCGCCGCAAACAGGCGGCTTTGCTGGGGTATAAACAATATCCGGATTTTGTGCTTCCCGTGCGTATGGCAAAAACGCAGGAAAATTTGCGCGCTTTCTTGCAGGATTTACAAACGCAAATCACCCCGCTGGCCCAAGCGGAAATGCAGGAGTATCTAGCCCTTAAAAACAAAGTGGAAGGAACGGACAGCCGCCAGCTGACCGGTTGGGAACTGGGGTATTGGGCAAACCAATATAAAAAAGCCTATTACCAAGTGGATGATGAAAAAATAAAAGAGTACTTCCCCGCGCAAAAAGTAATAGACGGCATGTTTGAAATTTTTGGCGGGATTTTCGGCCTGGCTTTTGAAAAAGCGGACCTGCCCGTTTGGCACCCGGACGTGCAAGCCTGGCTGGTTAAAGACGCTTCCACCCGGGAAATCATTTCTTATTTTTATATGGATTTATACCCGCGCGACGGCAAATACACCCACGCGGCCACCTGGTCTTTTGTGGACCGCTTCCAACTGCCGGACGGAAGCTATCAAATCCCGTCAGTGGTGATTGCCGCTAATTTTTCCCCGGCGGCAAACGGGGTTCCTTCGTTATTGGGGCACGGAGAGGTGGAAACCTTATTTCATGAATTTGGGCACGTGCTGCAAATGTCTTTGGCTACATCCAAATATGCCAGCTTAACGGGGGACAATGTAGCCTGGGATTATATAGAAACCCATTCCCAATTGCTGGAAAACTGGGCCTGGCAGCCGCAGGTGCTTAAGCGGATATCCGCCCACTATAAAACCGGCCAGCCTATACCGGACGAGCTGATAAGCGCTATGGTTAAGTCCCGCCACGCGGGGGAAGCCACCGCTTTCTTGCGGCAGAATTTTTTGGGACAGTTTGATTTGGAAGCCCATGCCAAAAACCGCCGGGTAAATACCACCAAACTCTATGCCAAAATGATGAAAGACATTACCGGCATAGAAATGACCGAAGACACCTACCCGCAAGCCAGTTTTGCGCATATTATGTCTTTGACTGACCCCTACGACGTGGGGTATTATGTGTACGCCTGGTCTTTGGTGATTGCGAAGGATATCTTCTCCCAGTTTGAAGCGCAAGGCCTGTTTAACCAGGAGCTGGGTTCCAAGCTCCGCGCGTATATTTATACACCCGGCACCGTGTATGATGAAAATGAGATGGTGGAGAAGTTTTTGGGCCGCCCGTATAGTAACCGGGCTTTCTTAAAAAGTTTGGGTGTTAACATCCCGGACGGTGAGAAAAAATAATTCTGTTCTTTGTTATTAAAAACCCCGGTTAACCCGGGGTTTTTTAATGAGGGAAATTTTTTAATATAAGCCACCCTACCACCGGGATAGCTAACAGCAGCACCAGTAAAATAATTCCCCAAAAGCCGCGCAAACTGGCGCTTCCGTGGGTACGGGCAATTTCTTTGGGGCACATAACGGAAAGCATGGCTTGGGCTTTGGCGTTAAATTCTTCGTCAGACAACGGCGCCTTGGGCTTTGGGGCCGCCTTTATGGCGGCGTTTATGGTGGCTGAGCCGGGTTTGTCTAAATTAATCATGGTGTTGCCAAATTCCGCCAGAAGCTGGGCGGCCCGGCAGTGGAAATTTTCCAATTCTTTTATTGTTTGCAGGCAGTTTTCATGATATAAAAAGGCATTGTCGTTCACTTCCAGGTAAATGTTGTCCCGGGTTTTTAACAAGCCTTTTAAATAGGGGGTAAAAAGCAGGCCGGCCGCCTGGTTGGGCGCGCTGATGTGGTAATTGCGGTCAATTTCCGGGATATTGGTTTTTACCGTCATGTATTGGGAAGCGTAAAAAGGGGAGCCCAGCGGCGCTATTTTTAATATGGGAAAACTGCGGTTTCTAAATTCAGCCGCAAACAAGGTTACACAAACGGGTTTTGCGTTGGGGGTCTCGTCTTTGTAAATTTCGGCGTCAGCCAAGCGCATAAAGGCCAAGTTGTCCATAAACGTCATTACGTGGCGAAATAAGGGAAAATATTCTTTTAATATTTCCAGCTTCCCGGCGCTTAGCGGGGTGGTTAGGGAACTGCGGTGCCGGTCAAATTGGGCGTGGTTGCGCTTGGCGTAGCGGCGCATGCGGGCGGAGCGGGTGTTGCCCAGCAGGATAAGCCCCGTTACCAGCGCAAGGAAAGACGTGAAAATGATAAGCCCCATAACTTGACCTCTTTTATCCATATTATCAAAAACATTTGGGTATTTGCTATAATTTTGGCAGAAAAAGGAGGAATATGAAAAAAGTTTTTTATTTGTTTTTGCTGGCCGTGTTTGCCGGCGCGTGCGCCGGGTTGGAACAGGCGGCTCAAGAAGAAGCCGCTTCTTTAACGCAAGCTTCCGTTACGCAAGCCGGCGCCAACGTGCGTCTGGTTATGCAGAAACCCGCTGAAAATTGCGTGTTTAAAGGGGGTATTTTGGGGGATGCCAACCCGACTGCCTCGGGCTGGCTGCGCGGGGAGACGGATTTGTCCGCCCAAGTAGCGGCGGATTTGCGCAATAATGCCGCCAATATGGGGGGAAACACCGTTTGGGTGAAAGGCGCCAGCTGGCATAACACGGATATTTCTTATGATTACAACAGCCCCTTTGTAGTCAATAACGTGGAATACAGCGCCCTGGTGTATGATTGTCCGGCCCATTAAATCTGCGTATTGTAAAAATAAAAAACCCCGCTTAACAAGCGGGGTTTTTGTTTGTTGTTAAACTTATTTTTTAGCAGTTAAGTCCTGCGCGGGTTTTTTGCTGGATAAAATAGCCCAACTCAGTACCGCTAACAGCACAATAACCACTAACCAACCCACTTTGCCAAGCGGGGTGAAATCATTGTGGTAGTTTACCACAATGGGCGCCACGATAACGGCCACCATGTTTACCACTTTAATCAGCGGGTTTACGGCGGGGCCGGCGGTGTCTTTTAAGGGGTCACCCACGGTGTCGCCCACCACGCTGGCTTTGTGGCGTTCGGACCCTTTGCCGGTGTTGGCGGCAATATCGCCGGGTTCGTCTTCCACCACTTTTTTGGCGTTATCCCACGCGCCGCCGGCGTTGGACATAAACACCGCCAGCAGCTGCCCGGATATGATAATACCCGCCAGGAAACCGCCCAAGGCTTCCACCCCAAAGGCAAGCCCCACCACAATGGGGGACACAATGCCCAGCACGGCCAGTACAATTAATTCTTTTTGTGCGGCCACGGTGGAAATGTTTACGGCGTTGGTATAATCGGGTTTGGCTTTTCCTTCCAATACCCCTCCTTTAAACTGGCGGCGTACTTCTTCCACAATCAGCGCCGCCGCGCGGCTTACCGCGTTAATGGCAAAGGAAGAGAACAGCCACGGCAGCGCGCCGCCGATGAGCATGCCCACAAATACCGTCGGGTCAGACACAACAATGCCCACCTGGGATAAAAGCGTAAGGGCTTTGCCTTCCCCGGCTTGGGCCCAAGCGTCGTTAAGCAATTTTTGTACGTTGCTTACGTCCACCATATAAGAGGCAAACAAAGCCACCGCCGCAATAACGGCCGAGCCGATAGCCACCCCTTTGGTAATGGCTTTGGTGGTGTTGCCCACGCCGTCCAAATCCGCCATGATTTGGCGGGCTTTTTTGGTTTCTTCGTCATCTTTGCCGTGCCAGGCCATTTCGCCAATGCCGTTGGCGTTGTCGGCAATCGGGCCGAAGGAGTCCATCGCCACGTTGTTGCCGGTTAAGGTCAGCATGCCGATACCGGTCATAGCCACGCCGTAGAGGATAAAGGTGAATTTCTCCGCCGCGGCCAAGCCGTCAATGGTGCCGAAAATCATAACGGACAGGAAAATAGAGCCCGCAATGACCAAGGTGCTCCACACGGCCGATTCAAACCCTACCGCAATACCGGAAAGAATGGTGGTGGCGGAACCGGTGGCGGTGGATTTTTTAATTTCCTGCACGGGTTTTTTATCCGTCCCTGTGAAGTATTCGGTCAAGCGGTCTATGGTGATGGCTAAAATAATGCCGATGGTGGTGGCGGCGAAAGGTCTCCACCAGCCGCCGGGCACTTCGGTCATATAATAGTAAGCCAGTACGCCGAAAATAGCCACGGAGATAACGGCGGAAATGGTATAGCCTTTAAAGATAGCCTTCATGGCGTTGCCGGCAGAGCGTTTGGAATCTTTTACCGCGTAGGTGCCGATGATGGAGCACAACACCCCAATGCCGCGCACCAAAAGCGGGTAAACAATCCATTCGTGGTGGCCGGTAATTCTCCATAAAGAAATACCTAAGATTAAGCCGGAAACGATGGTCACTTCGTAAGATTCAAAAATATCTGCGGCCATACCGGCGCAGTCACCCACGTTGTCGCCCACTAAGTCAGCCACTACGGCGGGGTTGCGGGGGTCGTCTTCCGGAATACCGGCTTCCACTTTGCCTACGAGGTCAGCCCCTACGTCAGCCGCTTTGGTGTAAATGCCGCCGCCTACGCGCATAAACAGCGCCAGCAGCGTGCCGCCAAAGCCAAAGCCCAGCAAGGCGTCCGGCGCGGCAATGCCGAAAATGATAAAAATAATGGTACCGCCAAACAAGCCCAAACCGTCGGTCAACATACCGGTTACGGTACCCGCGCGGTAAGCGATTTTTAACGCGTCCCCAAAGCTGCGTTTGGAAGCGGCCGCCACGCGTACGTTAGCGTCCACCGCAATACGCATACCAAACTGGCCCACTAATAAGGAAAACACCGCGCCTAAAATAAAAGCGCCCGCGCGGCCGAAAGCGGCAATCAGTTTGACTTTTTCGGGGGATAACCCGGCAAAGCGTTCCATAGAATCGGCCGATACGGGCACAATGTATACGGACAGGAACAAACAAACCGTCAGCAACCCGATCAGCGGCAATATGGTTTTTAATTGTCTTTTCAGGTAGGCGTTAGCGCCTTCCCGTATGGCGCCCCATACTTTTTGCATTTCGGGGGTGCCGGCGTCCTCGTGCAGTACTTGTCTGCGCAGGAACCAAGCGTACAAAAGCCCTAACACCGCGATAAACAAAACGCCAAAAAGGGCATATTGTTCAAACGGTCTCAGGGCCGCAATTCCATACCACATAGCTTCTCCTTTTAAATATGATGAAGTAACACTCCTACCTCTTTATTATAATAAAAAAATAGTTTTCGGCGTATAGTTCCTAAGCCGGGGAAGGAAAAAGAAGTTTTATTGTAAATTTGGCTTAAAACGCGCCGCCAAACACAAAAGCGGTTTGGTGGCTGCCGTCCGTTAAGTTATGGGTGTAGTTAATCCCCACCGGGAAGGGGAAACGCCACAGTTTGTAAGAAAGCGTAGCCCCTGCCCCGCTGTGGTTGAGGTAACGTCCTGCGCGGTAGACGTAGGCCGTTTCATAAAAGGGGGCCAAAGACAAAAGCCCCGTATTGTTGCGAAGCAGATAATACACAAACCCTGCGCTGGCTCCGGCGCCGCGCTGCCCGCGGAGTTGGCGGTCATAGCGGCCTTGGCCGCTTAGCAAATCAGTGGATAAAATCTCATCGCTGAAATGCGCTTGAAACGCGTTTTGGGCTTTTATTTCCAACGCCAGTAAATGCCGGGTTTTAAATTCAGCCAGCCAGGTGGCCTGCATGCCCAGTTTAGAGATGCGATAATCGCTGGCGGACCAGGAACCGCCGTCCGTATAAAATAATTTCCCGGCGTGGCCAAAGCGTGTTTTGGGCAGGTCCGTCAGGCTTTTTTTCTTGTCCGTCAGCCCGTAGCCAGACAGGGCCCCCATGTTGGCGCCTTTGCGGATATTGTCGCTTATTTGCAGGCCGGCGGTTAGGGTGTTGTGGGCGCCCGGGTCCAGCCGGATGAGGGAAGAGTCCGCGTATTGGTAGCGCGCCAGTTCCGGGCGCAAAAAGAGGCTTAGGTCCGGCGTTAACTCGCGCGTGTAGCTGAAGGTAAAACTTTCTTTGCGGGTGTGTACTTGGGCCAGCAGGTCTTGGGTGTATTCACCTTCGTCGTCTGAGGTGGAAAAGACGCCAAAAGTATTGCTCCAATCATTTTTATAGAAGCGCTGGTTCGTATTTATTTTGCTGTAACCGGCGTAAAAACTGTGTTTGCCAAGGGCGGTGCCGGCGTTTACGGTGAATCCGTCTTGGCTGACACCGCCAAAGAAGAAAGACATTTCCCCTTGTTTAAATAAATTCCCCGCCGCCAAAGACAAAGCCGCCACGCTTTTCCCGCCGCCTGAGGCAAACGCCAGCGGAAAGATAAAGTAACCGTCTTCGGCGGATATGTTGATGTCCAGTTTGTTATCCGGGCGGGGGGTAAGGGTAAAATCCAGCTTTTTAAAAACGCGCATGTCGTGCAGTTCGTCTTGGGCGCGGTCATACGCTTGGGCGGTAAAACGGTCCCCCGGTTTGAGGGGAAAACGCTCCAAAAGCACCTTAGGGTTCATGCGGGTGGTTTGGGCTTGCACCCGGGAGATGATTTTTCCGTCTTGGTTTTGGGCGCACAAAGGGGAAGCGCAGAAAAAGAAGAGAAGAAAGAAAAACTTTTTCATAACTTATTTAAATTATATCTTTTTATATTCGGCGCTCCCAGCCGTTGTATAGCGGGGAAATACTAACCCTTAAAATTTTTTATTTTTGGGTTTTATTTAGCTATAATAAAAGTCTATCTTCTTATTAGGAAAAATTATGAATAACGATTTCTTCTCTCTTTTTTCCGCCCCGCTTACCGGCGGGCGGATAGAACAAATTTTGTCCGCCGCCACGGAAGGCTTGCACGTGCAGCCCGCCCAGCTGCAGGAGAAAATATTTCCGTTTATCAATGCCTCGGCCACGGACGCGCAAATCATGCAGCATTTAATGCTTTCGGCTTTGCAAATGACGTCTTTGCAGGAGCCGGATTGGAAAAACGTGGCCGGCCGTTTAAAAATGTTGGATTTATACCGCCTCTGCCGCGCCCGCGGGTATATTTATAATTATCCCCGCACGCTGGCCGAAAATACTGCCTGCGGCGTGTATACCTCCCAAGTAACGGACAAATACAGCGCGCAGGAAATCGCCCAAGCGGCCTCTTTTATCAACCCGGCTTTTGATATGGTGTATGATTACGCCGGAGCCAATTTGCTTATTAAGCGTTATCTGTGTGAATATAACGATAAAATAGTGGAATTGCCGCAGGATATGTTTTTAACCATTGCCTTATTAACCCATCAGAACGAGCCGCCCGAAGAACGCATGGCGTTGGTAAAAGATACATACGA
Organism: Candidatus Avelusimicrobium aviculae; assembly: GCF_949292495.1. Classification (NCBI taxonomy): domain Bacteria; kingdom Pseudomonadati; phylum Elusimicrobiota; class Elusimicrobia; order Elusimicrobiales; family Elusimicrobiaceae; genus Candidatus Avelusimicrobium; species Candidatus Avelusimicrobium aviculae. The sequence continues at coordinate 21,818 of NZ_CASEZB010000011.1, read as the reverse complement.
GAAATTGGCGGACCGTAAAATTTCGCTGGGCACTCCGCTTCTGATGAATTTGCGCCGCCCCAACGGCAATTTAAGTTCCTGCTTTATTGCCCAAATGGACGACAGCCGGGACTCTATTTTTTATGTCATAGACCAAATTTCCGCCATTTCCAAATTTGGCGGCGGGGTGGGGGTAAACCTTTCCCGCGTGCGCTGCAAAGGGGCGCGCATTAAAGGCATTAAAAACGCTTCGGGCGGGGTAATCCCCTGGATACGCATTATTAATGATACGGCGGTAGCCGTGAACCAGCAGGGCAAACGCAAAGGGGCGGTTACCGTATCGCTGGACGTGTGGCATATGGATATAGAGGCTTTTTTGGAACTGCGCACCGAAAACGGAGACCAGCGCATGAAAGCGTATGATATTTTCCCCCAGGTGGTCATACCGGATTTGTTCATGCAGAAAGTGCGCGCCAATGAAGAGTGGCTGTTGGTGGACCCCCATGAAATCCGCACTGTGTACTGGACGGAAATGAGCGGGCTGTGGGGCCCCGCGTTTAACGAATTTTACGCCCGGCTGGAGGCGGACGCTCGGTCCGGCAAGCTGGAAATGTGTAAATTTGTGTCCGCCAAGGAACTTTTTAAAAAGATGATGAAATCCCAGGTGGAAACGGGCATGCCGTACCTGGCTTTTAAAGACACGCTCAACCGGTTCAACCCCAACAAACACGATGGGCTGATCGTGGGCACCAATTTGTGTACGGAGTCCCACAGCAACGTGCGCCCCACGCAGTTTGGCGCGCGAAAGCTGGAGGGGGACAAAATTGTGCGCGAGGAACACGGCGGACTCATCCACGTATGCAATTTGGTGTCCGTCAATTTGGCCAATATTGAAAGTGATGAAGAGCTGGAAAGCGTGTGCCGCACGTCCGTGCGGCTGTTGGATAACGCCATAGACTTTACCGAAGTGCCCGTACTGGAAGGCGTATTACATAACCGCCGCTACCGCACCATTGGGGTGGGGGCAATGGGCCTGGCGGACTGGCTGGCCAAGCGTAACATCGCTTATACCAAATCCGCCCCGGCGGCGGACGCGTTGTTTGAAAAATTTGCCGTTTACTGTATACAGGCCAGTATTGATATTGCCAAGACCAAGGGTGCTTATGGCGCTTATGAGGGCTCTGACTGGAGCCGCGGCGTTATTTTGGGGCACAGCCAAGATTGGTTTGAGCAGAACGCTTCCCTCAAAGAACGCTGGCGGCTGATTTTTGACGAGTTAAAACAATACGGGGTGCGCAATTCCCAAATAACGGCCATTGCGCCTAACACCAGCTCTTCTTTAATACAGGGCTGTACGGCCAGCGTGCTGCCGGTATACAGCAAATTTTTTGTGGAAACGCACGGCAAAGGCAGCATACCCAATTGCCCGCCGTTCATCGCACAGAAATTTTGGTACTATCAGGAAAACCGCAATATTGACCAGCGCGTAGTGGTGGATATTATGGCTCATATCAATAAATGGATAGATACCGGGATGTCCGTTGAGTTAATTTATAATTTAAACCGGGATATCCGCGCCAAGGACATTTACCAAACCATTATGGACGCCTGGCAAAAAGGCTTAAAAACGTTATACTACACCCGCAGTATTCAAAAAGACGGCACCAGCGCCAAGAAGGAAGAATGCGTCAGTTGTGCCGGATAAGAGGACTTTTACCATGACCCAACACATGAAACAAAAACCCATTTTTAACGTACACGGAAATGATGACGTTTCCGCGCGCCAAATCATCGGCGGGAACGTTACCAATTTATTTAACTTAAATAACGTTAAATACACGTGGGCCAATAAACTGTACCGCGTGATGATGGAAAACTTTTGGATACCGGAAAAAGTTTCCCTGTTTGACGATAAACGCAGCTATACGGAACTAACCCCGGCCGAACAAAAAGCCTATGACGGCATTTTGTCTTTTTTGGTGTTTTTGGACAGCATACAAACCAACAACCTGCCCAATATCAGTGAATACATCACCGCGCCGGAACTAAACCTCATTTTAGCCATTCAAACCTATCAGGAGGCGGTGCATTCCCAAAGCTACGCCTATATTATTGAGAGCATTATCCCGGAGGAAAAACGCAACGCCGTGTATGAAAAATGGCGGGAGGACCCCGTCCTGCTGGAGCGCAACCAATACATTGCCGAAATTTACCAGCGCTTTTTGGACGACAAAACCCCGCATAACTTTGCCCGTGTGTTAATAGCCAACTTCTTGCTGGAAGGCATTTATTTTTACAACGGGTTCAACTTTTTTTACAATTTGGCTTCACGCAGTTTAATGATGGGAACGGCGGACGAGATAAAGTACATTAACCGGGACGAATTGGTCCACTGTGTCATTTTTTCCAACATGATTAAAGAAATTTGGCGCACCCGCCCGGATTTTTTTAACGAGAAGGAAGTCTATGCTATGTTTGCCGAGGCGGCCGAACGGGAAATAGCCTGGAGCAACCACATTATTGGGGACGGCGTACTGGGCATCACCCGCCAAAGCACGGAGGCCTACACCAAGTTTATCACCAACCAGCGTTTGCAGGAAATAGGCCTGGAGCCCTTGTTTAAAGGCTTTGACAAAAACCCCTACCCGCATTTGGAAAAAATTGCCGATACCGCCGGCGAAGGCAGCGTAAAAGGCAACTTTTTTGAGGTGAATATTTCCGCCTATAACCAAAGCTCCGCCGTGGAGGGGTGGGACGAGATTTAACGCGTACATATTTTCTTTTTGGGCCGGGTTTTTGGCCCCGGCCCTTTTTGCGCCCCGGCTTGAAAACCGCTATAATAAAAAGAAAGGTTAACTGATACATGGACGAAAAATTTTCCAAAGAAGGTCTTACTTTTGACGACGTACTCCTCGTTCCTCAACACTCCGCCGTGCTTCCCAAAGACGTAAAAGTGAATACGCGGCTTACCCAAAAAATTAAGCTCAATATCCCGCTCATGAGCGCCGGTATGGACACCGTAACCGAGGCCCGCATGGCTGTTGCCATCGCGCGTGAGGGGGGGATAGGTATTATCCATAAAAACATGTCCTCCCAAAAACAGGCGGATATGGTGGACAGCGTAAAAAGAAGCGATAACGGCGTTATCACCAACCCCTTTTCCCTGCGGGCGGAAGACACGCTGCAGGACGCTTGGAACTTAACCGCCAAATACCACATTTCCGGCGTGCCTATAGTGGACAAAAACAACCGCCTGGTGGGCATTATCACCAACCGGGATATGCGCTTTGAAAAAGACCCCGCCCGCCCCATCAGCGAAATTATGACCAAAGAAAACCTGGTAACGGCCAAGGTGGGCACTTCGCTGAAAGAAGCGCAGTCCATTTTGCAAAAACACCGCATAGAAAAATTGCCGCTGGTGGATGATGAATCCCACTTAAAAGGGCTCATTACCATTAAAGATATAGAAAAAAGCATAGAATATCCTCTTTCCGCCCGGGACGAGAGAGGCCGCCTGCTGGTGGGCGCCGCCGTGGGCATTACCAAAGATATGCTTCCCCGCGCGGAGGCCTTGCTCCATGCCGAGGCGGACGTGCTGGTGGTGGATACGGCGCACGGCCACAGCCAAGGAGTATTACAGGCGGTCCGCCAGTTAAAAGAGGCTTTTCCTTCCTGCCAAATTATTGCGGGCAATGTTTGCACCCCGCAGGCGGTGGAAGCCCTTATCCAGGCTGGGGCGGATTGTATTAAAGTGGGCATCGGGCCGGGGGCTATTTGCACCACGCGCGTGATAGCCGGTATTGGCATGCCGCAGTTAACCGCCGTGTATGACTGCGCCAAAGCGGCCGCCAAGTACAATATCCCCATTATTGCGGACGGCGGCATTAAATTTTCCGGCGATATCGCCAAAGCCTTGGCCGCCGGGGCCAGCGTGTGCATGCTGGGGTCTTTGTTTGCCGGCACGACCGAATCCCCCGGGGAAAACATCATTTACAACGGCCGCGCGTTTAAAACATACCGCGGCATGGGTTCCAGCGCCGCTATGAAAGCCGGCAGCAGTGACCGCTACTTCCAAGACAACAGCAAAAAATTAGTGCCCGAAGGCGTAGAAGGGCGCGTGCCTTTTCGCGGCCCGCTGGCGGACGTGGTTTACCAGTTAATCGGCGGTTTGCGCGCGGCCATGGGTTATTGCGGCGCCAAAGACTTGCAAACTTTTGCCCAAAACAGCCAGTTTGTACGCATTACCCACGCGGGCTTAATAGAAAGCCACCCGCATGATATTTTAATTACCAAAGAAGAAACCAACTATTCCAAGGGGAACTTGTAATGCCCAATGAACTGATTTTAGTGGCCGATTTCGGCGGCCAGTATAACCAGCTTATCGCCCGCCGCGTGCGGGAGGACCACGTATATTGCGAGGTGCTCCCCTTTACGCAAATTGTGCGGGCGGCCAAAGAAAGAAACCCTAAGGGAATCATTTTTACGGGAGGCCCCGCCAGCGTGTATGAAGAGGGGGCTCCCAGCATATCTAAAGAAATTTTTGAGCTGGGCATACCCGTACTGGGCATTTGTTACGGGGCGCAGCTTGCCGCGCATTTGCTGGGCGGAAAAGTAAAAAGCCCGGATTTTAAAGAATACGGCAAAGTGCAGATTAAGCTGGACATCTCCAGCCCGCTGTTTGCCGGGCTGGAAGCGCAAAACACCTGCTGGATGAGCCACCGGGACTATATAGAAAAAGTGCCGGACGGCTTTCGGGTTACGGCGGTAACGGATTTGTGCCCCGTAGCCGCGATGGAAGACGCTTCCCGCCGTTTGTATGCCGTTCAGTTTCACCCGGAGGTGCTGCATACCCCGTTTGGCAGTGCCCTATTGCACCGCTTTTTATACCAGGTGTGCGGCGTGCAAGGGGACTGGAGCATGGGTAACTTTGCCAAAGAAGAAATCGCCCGCATTAAAGAGCTGGTGGGGGATAAAAAAGTATTGTGTGCACTTTCGGGTGGGGTGGATTCTTCCGTTGCCGCCATGCTGGTGCATCAGGCGGTGGGTAACCAGTTAACCTGCGTATTTGTGGACCACGGCCTTTTGCGCAAAGACGAGGGCGACGAAGTGGAACGCGTTTTTAAAGGCCGCTTTGGCTTAAACTTAATACGCGTAAACGCGCAGGAACGCTTTTTAAACGCTTTGCGCGGCGTAACGGAGCCGGAAGAAAAACGCAAAATCATCGGCCGGGAATTTATTGCCGTGTTTGATGAAGAAGCCCAAAAATTGGGGCATATGGACTTTTTGCTCCAGGGCACCATTTACCCGGACGTAATAGAAAGCGGCGCGGGTAACGCCAGCGTGATTAAAAGCCACCACAACGTGGGCGGCCTTCCCAAAGATTTAAAATTTAAACTTTTGGAGCCTTTGCGCTCTTTGTTTAAAGACGAAGTGCGCGCCTTGGGGGAAGAACTGGGTCTGGAACACAACCTGGTTTGGCGGCAGCCTTTCCCGGGGCCGGGGCTTGCGGTTAGATGTTTGGGTGAAATCACGCCGGAAAAACTGCATATCATCCGCGAGGCGGACGCTATCCTTCGTCAGGAAATTGCCCGTGCCGGGCTGGAAAGCGCCATCTGGCAGTATTTTGCTTTTCTTCCCAATATTAAAAGCGTGGGCGTGATGGGGGATGAACGCACATACTTCCACACCGTGGGTTTGCGCGCCGTAACCTCTACCGACGCCATGACTTGCGACTGGGCGCGCATTCCTTATGACGTGCTGGAGCGCATTTCCTCACGCATTGTGAGCGAGGTGGACGGCGTAAACCGCGTCATTTACGATGTTACATCCAAACCGCCCGCCACCATTGAGTGGGAATAAAAATTGCAATGAATGTATGTAAAAACCAAGCTAAAAATCAGCTTGGTTTTTTGTAACATTCATTTAAATAGTGGAGTAATGTTTTTAATATTTTTATCAGAAAGCCAATTCCCATAAACAGTTAAAATATAACCATTTTGATGGGCATTGTATTTGCCGTATTTACCTATCATTTGATGTGGAATACAATAGGCCTCTTTCACGTTGAATTTCCCGTCAAAAATCACTATGATTAAAAAATCAAATTGTTTTTTTGTGTAATTTCTTATAACGTTTAATTGTCTGCTATTGGGGGTTGTTTTTCCTCTTTCCCAACGGCTTTTGATTTGATATCTCTTTTTGTTTTTATCCAAGGCATCAAATCCTTTTTTGAGTTATGCTCTAGTGTCAGATCTAATTTTTTAGAGGTTAGCCATTCGGCATAGTCTCCTACTGGGCTATTATAGGTGCGGGTAACTTCTAATTGTTTTAGTTCTTCTAATATTTGAGTATATTTATGCATTAATTTCAAAACGTCTTTTTCTGCTATCATCATGAGCACCTCAATGCATTTTGTCAAAAGTGTATGAATAATATGAAAGCATAATTACAAACTTCTACGCAAAATTTATTGCCTGGTTTCTTATTTTCAAATATAATATGGGGTATTATGCGCAGGATAACATCTGCGCGGTAAAAAATCTGTGTAGCCGGCGTATCAAGGAGGTGGCTTATGGTTCGGCGCGATAAAATAAATTATTACTTGGATTTGGCGGACGTAGTTTCCCAGCGCGGTACCTGCCTGCGCCGCCGCTATGGCGCGGTAATTGTAAAGAATGACGAAGTCATTTCCACCGGCTATGTGGGAGCCCCGCGCGGGCGCAAAAACTGCAGTGATTTGGGCTTTTGTATCCGCCAAAAATTAAATATCCCCCGCGGGGAACGTTACGAGCTGTGCCGCAGCGTACATGCCGAGGCAAACGCCATCATCAGCGCCCCGCGTGATAAAATGCTGGGCGCCAGCATGTATTTGGCCGGACGGGAAGTATCCACCGGGGAGTATATTTGCAAATCCAACAGCTGCTCCATGTGTAAACGCATGATTATTAACGCCGGGATAGAAAAAGTATACGTGCGTGACACGGCCGACGAATATCGGGTCATTAACGTGCAGGACTGGATAGAGAATGACGAGTCTTTAGAAGGCCAGCGCGGATACTAAGCCGAACTGCGTCATCAATTTATGTTAAAACGGGCCGCTTTTGGGCCCGTTTTTGTTTTGCCTGCAACGCATTGGTTTTTGCTGCATATTTTAGCTTGTCAGGTATAATAAAAGGTAAAAACGCAATAAAAAACCCGCCGTAAGGCGGGTATTGTTTGTAAATGGCGGAGCCGACGAGATTCGAACTCGCGGTCTCTGCCTTGACAGGGCAGCGTGTTAACCAGGCTACACCACGGCTCCATTTACTGCTTTCTTAGTACACATATATTTTAGCTTAATTGCGGGGTATGCGTCAAACAAAATTTTTTAGCGGAAATTTTACCTAAAAAATCAGTTAAATTCACCCCACAAAATTTGCTCCAACTCCAGCTCCACCCCGTGTTTTTCTTTTACTTTCTGCCGCACCTGCGTCATTAACGTTTTAATGTCTTCCGGCGTGGCATGGTTAAAGTTTACAATAAACCCGGCGTGTTTTTCCGACACTTTGGCCCCGCCTACGCTAAGGCCTCTTAGCCCCGTGTCATCAATTAAGCGGGAGGCGTAATCCCCTTCCGGGCGTTTAAAAACACTGCCGGCGGAAGGATATTCCAGCGGTTGTTTTTCCGTGCGTTTGTGCAACACGGAATTGCGCGTTTGCACCAAGGTTTTAAAGTCCGCCTTGTGCAGAGTAAAAGAGGCGGAAAGAATAATGAATTTTTCTATTCCTTCCACATGGCGGTAGGAGTAGGTTAATTCCTCTTTTAGCAAAGTGGCGGGGCGCCCTTCGCGGTCTATGACATCAAAATAGTCCAAGCAGTCAAAAGTTTCCTGCCCAAAAGCCCCGGCGTTCATATAAACGGCCCCGCCAATGCTGCCCGGAATACCGGAAAGTTTTTCCATGCCGGCCAGCCCCGCGTTGGCGGACAGCTCGCACGCTTTATCTAGGGGGGCGCCCGCTTCGGCGCGCAGGGTGTCCCCCTCGCACAGCACATTGTTCATGAGCTCGGTGGAACACACAATTCCTTTAATGCCGCGGCTGCCTACCAAAATGTTAGAACCAAAGCCCAACACACGCAGTGGCACTTTTGCCGTTTGGGCCAGTTTTAGGACAAAGCTCCAATCTTCATGGGTTTTGGGCAGAACAAAAGCTTCCGCATGGCCGCCGGTGCGGTATGTGGTGTGGGCGGCCATGGGTTCGTCAAATAAACAACGTTCTGCAAAGAAGTTTTTTAGTTCTGCTTTATAATCCATGCACATAATTAAAAGTTCAGCCCGATACCGGCTTGGAAGCCTTCGTTATTGGCGGTTTTGGTATAAGCGCCAAAGATGTATCCAAACGGGAAAGGCGTTAAGCTGGCCCCTAAGGTATAGCGTACGGAATCATCGGAGGAAGAGAGATGGAAAGGCAAATCTTTGGTTTCCATATCGCTGTAATCGTAACCGATGCCCGCATACGGGGTCAGGAACAAAAAGCTGAAAGAAGCGGTGGCGGAAGCGGAGTAGTGGTCCACATCGTACCAGTCGGTAGAGCCTTTGTCATAAAAAGCCAGGGTGGAAATATCAAATACTTCCAGCAGTTTAAAAGAATATTTTAAACCGCCGCCCAAGGATTTAAAACCGTTCATATTAGTCCCGCGCACCATGACGCCTACATCCAACACCGGGATTTTGGTTTCCGCGGTGATAAAACCGGTATACAGGTAATCATTGTCAGAAATATCGTTAGTAGGTTTAATGGCGTTGGCGGTTACCCCAATATCAAACCCCGGGAAAGTGGCTCCTTTGCCGGTGTGAAAGTCTGCCACGCCAATCATGGTGGAAATGTCTTTATTGTAGGCGGACAGGCTGGACGAGGCGGTTACATGGTTTCTAAAATCATCGCCAATGTCGCTTGCGGCGGCCGGAAAAGCAAAAGCCAATACGGCCAGTACGGCGGAAATTCTTTTCATACACAAACTCCTGTTGATAAAATAAACGACATATAATATCATAGAAAAAGAGAGCCCGGTATGCAACCGGGCCATATATTTGAAATATTTCAGGGGAGGCTTTTTATGGTTAGTGAACTTGCTGGAACGCTTACAAAAGAAAAAATAGATATTGCGTCTTTAAAAGAGGCTTTCTTACATCCCAAGGGGGAGCCCGCCCCGGTTAAATTTGGCACTTCGGGCCACCGCGGAGCGCTGGGAACCGGCTTTTGCGCCTTGCACGCCAAGGCCATTGCCCAGGCGGTTGCCCGTTTGCACAAAGAGCGCAATATTGCCGGCCCTATTTTAGTGGGGGGGGACACGCGCGTGGTTTCCCAAGACACGGCTGCTTTGTGCGCGCAGGTATTGGCCGGGAACGGTCTGCCCGTTATTTTACCGGATATGGCGGTTCCTACCCCGGTTTTTTCTTATGAAATTTTAAGCGGCCGCGCCTGCGCCTCTTTAAACGGTACTGCCAGCCATAACCCTCCGCAGGATATGGGGCTTAAATATAATCCGTCAAACGGCGGCCCGGCGGACGCGGAATTGACCGCCTGCATTGAAAAATACGCCAATGAATGCTTAAAAGACCCGTCCCAAATTAAAGAAATTAGCCTGGACGAAGCCCGCCAACAGGGCCTGGTGCGCGGGGCGGACGTATTAAACCCTTATGTAACCGCCTTGGGAAAAATTATTGATTTCAAAGCCATTAAAAAAGCCGGTTTAAAAGCCGCCATACATCCGTTGGGTGGTGCCAGCTTAAAATTTTATGAGGCCATTAAAGAACGCTACGGTCTGGATAATTTGGAAATTGTAGACAAAACCATAGACCCCTCTTTTAGCTTTATTCCGCTGGACCATGACGGAAAAATCCGCATGGATCCGTCTTCCCAATATCCCATGTCCCCATTAATTAAATTAGTGGAAAGCGGCAAATATGATTTTGCCGGCGCCAGCGACCCGGATGCCGACCGTTTTGGCTGCGCCACTAAAAAAGGCGGCTTAATATCCCCTAACCACGCTTTGTGCGTCATGGCGGATTACCTGCTTAAAAACCGCCGCGAAGGCAACACTATCGGCCGCACCTTAGGCACCACGGCGCTGTTGGACCGCATTGCTTTAGCCAACCAAGCCAAACTGGAAGAAGTAAACGTGGGTTTTAAATATTTTGTGCGCGGTTTGGTACGCCGCAAATATGTACTGGCGGGGGAGGAAAGCGCCGGTATGTCATTGAGCGGTTGGACGACGGAAAAAGACGGTATTTTGGCGGTGTGTCTGCTGCTTGAGATTATGTCTAAACAAGGGGACATCGCGGATCAGTATAAGGAGCTTACCCGCTTGTACGGCACCCCTTGCTACACCCGTATAGACGTGCCGACCGATGACGTTGCCAAGCAAAAAATTAAAGCTTTAAAGAAAGAAGACTTTTCCAATCTGTATACCGTGGCCGGGGAACGCGTAACCGGCGTGCGTGATACGGACGGGATTAAGGTATATTTGCAAAGCTCCTGGTTCTTGGTGCGTCCTTCCGGTACGGAAAATATCCTTAAGTTTTATGCGGAGTCTTTCTTGGGTGAAAAACACTTGGCCCGCATTATAGAGGAAGGGCAAAAAATCATAAACGCTTAGTTTGCTCTATTGTTAGGTTAAAACCGGCGGCATATTAAATGCCGCCGGTATTTATTTAGCTTACAGGAAAATATGGATTTGTTTTAGCTAATGCAAAGAGGAAACGGCCTCCCAAAAAGGGAGGCCGTTCTCGTTTTAAGCATTTATAAATAAGAGTGTTTACGGTTTGTAGATAAAGGATATTTGCACGTCGCGCAAATGGTCCCGGCGGTAGGAAAAAAATTGTTCTTTATTGCCGCAGGTGCACCAATCGGGCGCGTATACGTCTTTCGGGTCCAGCCCGGCTTGGGAAAGCTGACGGATAATTTCTTTGGTTAAATCCACAAACAATTTGCCGTTTTGGCGGATAACGCACTGCGGGTCAAACTGGCAGGCGGTGTCTTGCTGTACTTCAAAACAGCATTTTTGTATATGCGGGCCTAAATAGGCGTATAGTTTGCCTTTGGCCCCCAGGTCTTTCATTTTCCGGGCCGCTTTCTGGGGCAGCAACTGGGCTACCCCGCGCCAGCCGGCATGTACAATGGCATTTAAGCCGGCTTTTTCGTCCCATAAAAAAACGGGCACGCAGTCAGCCGTTAATACGCTGGCGCCCCAGCCCGCGGGGCGGATAATCCAGCCGTCCGCCTGGGTGAGAGAGGGTTGGTTTTGTTGCTTTTGGGCGGAGGCGTTGTCTAATATGGTTACTAGGGTATCCCCATGCACCTGGTGCAAACGCAAAATTTTATCCGCGGGGATATTTAATTGGTTAAAAAGTTTTTCTTGGTTTGTCTTTTCGCGCATGTTGCCGGCCTGGCGCGAAACCGTGCCGTGGATAATGCCTAAGGAAAGAAGACGGGGATCGGAATATATTTTCATGCGTTTAATTTTTTAAGGCGTACGGTTTTTAGCCGGGTTCCCAAAATGTGTTTAGCCAGGTGTTTAAAGCGTTCCGGCGCGTCGCTGGCGTAAATGGTTAAAGAACCTCTGCCTTGGGCTTGTTCATCGTGGCTGATTAAGTAGTTTTTTACTTCCTGTGCCAAGGTTTGGGCGGAATCCACCAGTTGTACTTGCTTGCCCAATACATTGGCTATAACCGGTTTTAGCACCGGGTAATGCGTACAGCCCAAAATAACCGTGTCCGCCTGGGTTTTAGCCAGCGGTTTTAAATATTGCGCGGCTATTAAGCGGGTTACCGGGTTTTTGGACCAGCCTTCCTCCACCAGCGGCACAAATAACGGACAGGGCACCTGGGTTACTTTAGCATGGGGAGCCAGTTTTAAAATTTGCTGGCGGTAGGCACCGCTTTTTACGGTGGCTTCCGTACCTAAAACGGCGATTCTTCCGCCGCGGCTTGAGCGTACGGCTTTTTGCGCCCCGGGTTCTATGACCCCCAACACCGGCACGCGGCACGTTTTGCGCAGGCGCGTCAAAGCCAAGGCGGAAGCAGTGTTGCAGGCCACAATAATCAGTTTAACGCCTTTTTGCTCCAAAAACTGTGCAATATCCCGCGAAAAACGGGTTACCGTTTCACGTGATTTAGAGCCATAAGGTACGTTGGCCGTATCGCCAAAATAAATTAGTCTTTCCGCCGGGAGGGTTTTTTGCAGAGCTTTTAAAATGGTCAGGCCGCCCAGGCCGGAGTCAAAAATTCCTATCGGAGCGTTGTTCATATCTTATATTATTATATGATTTCCGGCGCAAAGGGAAAAGACGGGGCATTAAAAATTTGGTTTTGTGCCCGTAGTTTGTGCTAAAATATGAATATGTTTCGTAAATCGCTAATCAGTCTGTTGTTAATGCTTGCGCTCTTGCCGGCCGTGTTTGCCCAACAGGGCAAATCTTCCGCGTTGGTAGTGGGCGGGAATTTTTCGGAACAAACCAATTTTTCTTCCAAAGCGCCGGTTTTTGACCGCAACGCCCGTGACGCGGAAGTAGCCATTTTAAACGGGATGTTGAAAAACAGGAAGTATTCTGAAGTCATCCGCCGCATTAATGATCTTATCTCCAAGAATTATTTAGATAAACGTTTTTATTTACTTTTAGCCATTGCTTATGACGGATTAGGAAAAACCGATGATGTTATTTACTCCGCCGGGGAAGCCATTGCCGTTGCCCCACAGGATCCGCGGGCGTATATTTTACGCGCGGGAGCTTATTTGCAGCGGGGCAGCTATGAACGCTGCCGGATAGATATTGATAAGGCGTTGGCTTTAAATCCCAACTCTAAATTGGCGGCTAAGATAAAAAAAGAATTAGATGAGAAAACATTCGTTCAAGCTACGGCCGCCAAAGAAACTCCCGTGGTGCATAAAAAGGCCCCCGCTTGGGTAACTTGGTATTTTGTAGTTATTGTTTTTGCGATGCTTGTGTTTGTGTATTTGCGCTATGAAGACGTTTTCCGCCGTCCCAAAAACGCCTATTCCCGCCGGGAAGCGGATATTAAGGAACAATACGATTTCTTGCGTCAAATTGGCGAAGGCGGTATGGGTAAAGTATACGAAGCCTATGATAAAGTGCTGAAACGCAAGGTGGCTATTAAACGCGTGCGCCCGGAGCTGGTGCGCAGTGCGTATATCCGGGAGCAGTTCTTGTCCGAAGCCCGCATGGTGGCCCTGTTGCGCCACCCGTGCATTGTGGAAATTTATACAGTGATAGAATCTGAAAGCAGCCTGTATTTGGTGTTTGAGTATGTGGACGGGCAAACATTGGAAACCCGCTTAGATATTGACGGGCGGATTGCTTTTTCCAAGGCTAAAAAGATTTTTGAGTCCGTTTGCCGGGGGCTGCAGTATGCGCACTCGCAAGACATTATCCATTGTGATTTAAAACCCGGCAACATCATGATTTTGGAAGACGACAACGCCAAGGTGATGGATTTTGGCGTAGCCAAAAAAATGGTGGATAATGATACCGGCGCCCGCACGGTGGCCGGCACGCCCGCCTATATGGCGCCGGAACAGCAAAAAGGTTTTATGCGTAAACAGTCTGACGTGTATTCTTTGGCTTTGTGTTTGTATGAGGCGTTGGTCGGCCAAGTGCCGTGGACGGTAAAAGGGTTTGATATTGCCAATAAAAAGATTTTTCCTGCTTCCCGCTTGGCTCCGGGCATTCCTCCGGCGGTGGACGCTTTGATAGAAGACTCTTTAAAAGAAGACCCGAAAGAGCGTCTGCAGTCTGTGGATGAGTTTTGGAGCCGCCTCAGCGCCATTAACCCGCTGCCGGAAGACCCTGAGAAAACGCATTATTAATCTTTTCTCTTTTTAAAAATAAAAAACCCCAGGCAAAACGCCCGGGGTTTTATTGTTTATTGGGTTATTTTAAAGCTTTTCCTGCCGCTATAAACAGTTGTTCCAAATTGCGGAAAATCGCTTTTTCCCCAAAGTGGGGTTCCCATTTTAAGCGGGCCAGCACGTCGCTGATTACCACCGCGGCGGCCCCTTGGGCTTTGCGTTTGGCGCATATGGCGTAAAAGGCGGCAATTTCCATTTCCACGCTAAGCACGTTTTTTTGTTGGTAGTGGCGTACTTCCTGCGGCGTTTCGCGAAAGATGGCGTCCGTCGTCCAATTTAACCCCAAGTGGTAATTATGCCCCAGTGCGCTTAGCTGTTTGGCTAAGGCGTTAAGCAGGGTTTTGTTGGACTGGGTGATTTCTTTGGCTGTATAGCAGGGGGAGGTGCCGTCATCACACAAAGCCTGTTGGCAAAGCATCATATCTCCCGGTTCCAGTTCTTCCTGCAAAGAGCCCGCTAAACCGATAAATACGAATTTTTTTACCCCCAATGCAATTAAAACTTCCAACGCCATAGCCATGCCCGGCGCGCCGGAACCGAAATTGGTTACATAGCACAGGTTGGGTTTTTGCAGGACGTAGATGTCCGCCTCGCAATTGTATTTTTTGTATTGGGAATGGTTTTCCACGTATTTTGTGAGGGAGGATATCGGGCACAAAACGGCCGTTTCGGGCAGTTTTATGTCACAGCGGATATGTTTCACATAGGCCGCGGGAGAGGAAATCTCTTTTAAGGCTGCTTTCTTTTTTTTAGGAAATAGTAGTGTCATATATAGTAAAATTTTAAAGTTGCTGCTTTGCCGCAACACTATTACTATAACAAAAAAGAAGGAGCATATGGAACAAACCTTTACAACCGGGCTGTTACAGACTGTAACCGCGTTTAACGCGTTCTTGTGGGGCGCGCCCATGCTGATACTGATTGTGGGTATCAGTGTGTATTATACTTGGAAATTAAAACTCATTCAGCGCCATTTGTTCCATGCTATCCGCTTGTGTACCATAAAAGACCGTTCCGCCGGGGTAATCAGCAATTTTGGTTCGCTCGTTATCGCGTTGGCGGCCATGGTGGGCACCGGCAATATTGTAGGCGTGGCGGCGGCTGTTTCCACCGGCGGGCCGGGCGCTTTGTTTTGGATGATGCTTTCCGCTTTTTTAGGCATGGCTACCAAATATGCCGAGGCCGTTTTAGCCGTTCAATACAGGCAGAAAGCTCCTTCCGGGGAGTATGTAGGCGGGCCCATGTATGTGCTTAAAAACGCGCTGAATATGAAAAAGACCGCCGCCGTTTTTGCTTTGGCCACTGCTTTAATGGGTTTTGCCGACGCGTTAATACAAACCAATTCTTTGGTGGATATTTACGGTTCCGTATACGGGGTGGGGGCTTTTACTTCTGCCTCTGTATTAATTGTGTTAACGGGGGCTATTATTTTGGGCGGGGTGAAAAAAATAGCCGCTGTTTGCAAGGGGCTGGTGCCTTTTATGGCGATTGTGTACATTGTTTTATGTGTGGCGGTGCTGGCTGTGCACTGGCAAAAGATACCCTGGGCGTTTTATACCATTTTTACCAGCGCTTTCAGCGGCAGCGCCCTGCTGGGCGGCGCGGTGGGGATTACCGTGCGGGAGGCTATTCGTTACGGGGTGTCCCGCGGGGTATTGTCTAACGAGGCCGGCAGCGGAAGCGGCGCCATAGCCGCCGCCGCGGCTCAAACGCCTAACCCGGTGCGCCAGGGGTTGGTGTCCGCTTCTACTGTTTTTTGGGACACCTTGGTCATTTGTCTGCTTTCCGGATTAGCGGTGATAGTAGCCGGGAACTGGCAGGAAGGAACCCACTTCGGGGCGGATTTGGCTTCCGTATCGTTTGGGTCTATTCCCTTTGGCAAAGAGCTGCTGTTGGTTTCTTTAACCTTATTTGCCTTCAGTACGTTGGTGGGGTGGAGCTATTATACGGAAAAAGCCGTCCAGTTTTGTATCAAGGGCCGGGTGGAATATCCGGTGCGCGTTTTATGGCTGTGCGTCATGGCGCTGGGCGGGTTTTTAAGCCCCAAACTGGTGTGGGAACTGGCGGATACCGCCATTGCCATTATGTGCGTGCCCAATATCTTGGCGCTGTGGCTGCTTCGCAAACAGGTGGTGCAGATAACGGCCCAGTATTTGCCGGATGAGCTGAAAGCCAAATAACGCATTTTTGTTTTTTGGCTTTACAAGTTTGCAAAATAGGTGTTATCATATAGGTAGTTGTTTATCCGGGAGAATTCCCCATGCTTAAAAAATACAACCTTGTTGCCCGCAAATTGGTGGAAGTGGACGAGGCCGCCCCGCAGGTTTGGGTGTATACCAACCCAACGCTGGACGAGCAGCGTTTTTTGGTGGAAAAGTTCCAAATAGACGAGCATACCCTCGCCAGCGCCTTGGACCCGGACGAACAACCCCGCCTGGAATTTGAACCCGAACATATCGTCATGATTTATAAGCGCCCTAAAAATTATTCCGGCAAAGACCAGCTGGAATTTAAGGTGGCGTCTGTCGGTATGTTTTTGTTTGAGGACAAACTGGTGGTGGTGCTGGCGGAAGATATCCCGCTGTTTGTGGGCAAGCGTTTCCAAAGCGTAGGAAGCATTAAGGAAGTATTTTTAAAACTGGTGTACAATTCCATTTCGCACTATGTGGAACATTTGCGCATTATCCATATGATTTCGGAAGAGATTGAAGATAAAATGACCGAAGCCATGGATAACACCTATCTGCTTAATTTGTTTAGTTTGGTAAAAAGCTTGGTTTATTACGCCGAAGCGATAACCTCCAACGGTTTTGTGTTTGAAAAAACCCGCAACCTCTCCGCCCGCATAGGTTTTGATGAAAAAGACCAGGAGATGCTGGATGACATCATCATTGAAAACATGCAGTGCAAAACCCAGGCGGATATATATTCCAACATTTTGGCGCAGCTGCTGGACGCGCGGGCCTCGGTGGTAAACAACAATTTGAACCTGCTGATTAAAAAATTAAACGTGATTACTATTTGGATGATGGTCCCCACCTTTGTGGTAAGCGCTTACGGCATGAACGTGGCGCTGCCGCTGTCTGACCATCCGGACGCGTTTTGGATGTTAATGGGAGTGTGTTTAATTTTGGTTTGGCTGGTCATGATGTTTTGGAAACACAAAAATTGGTAACACGTTAAAAAATAAAACGCCCCCTGTTTATACAGGGGGCGTTTTTTGTTTCACAATAACAGTTCCTATTATTCATTTCCCGGCTGCCACACAATTCCTGAAAATCACCGCTTTCTTGCCAGTAGCAGCCAGCGGTTTTCGGTTTAAGGGCGGGTGTTTGAAAAAATTACAATAAAAAACCCGGTGTTATAACAACACCGGGTTTTGGTTTGAAATCTTTTATTTTTCCGTTTTTATCCCGCGGAAGGCCCGGTACAGCAGGGCCAACAGGCCAAATATAACGTAAGAAGAAAATACAATTAAAATGACATCCTGCGGGTAGCGGATTAATAATACCACTAAAAATACCAACAGCAGCAACGTCCATACGCTGAGGCGTTTTTCGCGTTTGGCTTTAAACGCGGCGTAAGGTACGTTGGATACCATCAGCAAAGACAAAATCAACATGGCAAACCATACAAAATTATATAAATGCGGCAAATAGTGGGTTACCAAACGCAGGTTATGCCCGCCCATATTGCCTTCCATAATACTGTAAGAAATGGCAAAAGAAGCCAGTAACGCCGCCGGCGCGGGCACCGGCAAGCCGGAGAAATACTTTTTGGAGCTTTCTCCCGCGTGGGCCATGGTGTTAAAACGCGCTAAACGCAATACGCCAAAGCAGGCATATACACAGGCAATGGGCGCGCCCCACAAAGGTTGCTCATGCAGTACAAAAAAGTACATCAGCATGGCCGGGGCGGTGCAGAAAGACACGGCGTCCGCCAAAGAATCCATTTCCACCCCAAAGCTGCTTTCCGTCCCTAATAACCGGGCGATGCGTCCGTCAAACATATCAAAAACGGCGGCTACCAAAATAAGCCAACCCGCTTGCGCAAAATTGCCTTTCGCGGCCGCTAAAATAGAAAAAAATCCGCATGCCAAATTACCTAAGGTAAATAAAGAAGGGGCCGTGATTGCCCCCGTGTGTTTTAGGCGGTCTACCACATTATTTTCTTGTTTTTGTTCAGGCTGCATATCTTCTGCCATAGTTTAAACCTCGCGCTTATTTCCACAGGGCAAGCACGGTTAACCCGCCTTGTACTTTTTGCCCTTCTTTTACCATAACCCGCACGGAGTTTTTAGGTAAGTATACCGCCACTTGGGAGCCAAAGCGCACTAACCCCAAGTGTTCCCCTATTTTAATATCCTGCCCGGGTTTTACCCAGCACTCAATGCGGCGGGCAATGGCGCCGGTAATTTGTTCCACATGGGCGAATTTATCGCTGTTGGGGCGGAAAATTTGAATTAAATTGCGTTCGTTTTTAACGGCTTCCGGGTTATTGGCAAAAAGGAAAGTGCCTTTGTTGTAAAAGATATCACCCACTTTGCCGTTAATGGTGGAATATTGCACGTGCACGTCAAAAATAGAAAGGAAAATGCGAATGACTACGGAGTTCGGGTCCTCTTCCGTTTGAATGCTTAAAACGGTGCCGTCCGCCGGGGAGGCAATTTCATCTTCCGTAAAAGAAGCTTTTCGCTTGGGATCCCGAAAGAAAAACGCGCAAAAAACAGCCAGCAGCGCGCATAAGAAACCCAACGCGCGCAGATTAATCAAAGCAAAAATACAAGCTACTAACGCCAATACGGCAAAGAATTTGAGCCCCATTGGCAGTACGGTAAAAACCCAACCAAAACATTTGGCAAACGTTCTGTTAATGTCTTCCAACATGGCTCACCTCAAGGGAAGAGTAATAAAAAGAGTGGGCAGGGGGGGACTTGAACCCCCACGGCCTTGCGGCCAACAGATTTTAAGTCTGTCGCGTCTGCCATTCCGCCACCAGCCCTTAACTGTCTATTATTTTAACAAAAAAAGAAGGTCTTGTGCATTTTTTTATGGATTATTTATCAAAACGCTTAAAAGAACGGTAAAATTTTTGGCAAAACAAGGTTTTTATCCCTTCTTTTTTAAGGGCGTTTTGCAGTTCCCGGTCGTCCGTAACGGCAATAACGCGTTTGCCGCTCGCGTGTAAGAAACAGGCTTTTTCGTAAATAATTTGGTCTGCGGTGTTTTGTTCAGAAAATTCAATATGCACGCCGGCGCGGTACAGGGGGCCTACGGGACGGAAAGAACCGTCAAAAATGATGTTATACTCGTGCATGGCGTATTGCTCCAGGCTGGACATATCTTCCAGAAAATCAATAAAATCGGCGGTCACTTCCTCTTCCGTGCGGGAAAACTCGTATAAGAAACTTCTTACCATGTTTAAGCCGTCAATTAAATACAGGGTGGGTTTGGTGGTGGTATACATCATGCTGTGGTTGCCTTTCCAACGAAAAATTGTTATAAGAAAATGATACAATATAATACCGTTTTTTGCAGGTAAGGGTTCTCTGAAAATTTCCGTTTTACGGGGGTGTAATAGATTCGACGGGTATCTGTTATCGCCTGGGAGCAAGTGCCGGTTGGCCAGGCCGGCTAAAATAGGGCCAAAAAAATAACTAACAACAGCAATGTTGCTTGGGCTAACGCTTAGTCCCACCGTGCTCTTGGCGCTTTTCACACGCTAAGAGGCCACGGTCATCATGTGAAATGCCGCACGGGCGGCGCGTTTCGTCTTCCCGTGCGTAAGACAAACGGAACAAACCATATTCTTGCCGCTCTGCGCTTAGAGTGTGGTTCAACAAGCAGAGCTAAACTTGTAGCGCCTTGGCGGGGAAGATGTTCGGACGGGGGTGCGAATCCCCCCACCTCCATTTTTTTACTGTTGTGTGCGGAAATGACTATACCTTTTAAGGAGATTTTATGGCAACTGACATCAAGTTTGGTACGGACGGCTGGAGAGGAATCATCGCCTGGGATTTTACTTTTGCCAATGTGCGCCGCATGGCGCAGGCGCTTGCCGATTATATTAACGAAAACGCCCCCGCGGAAGAAGAAGGCAAAACCTCTAAAATTTTTGTAGGGTATGACCGGCGTTTTATGTCTGATATGTTTGCCGAGACTATCGCCTCCATCTTTCGTTCCAATAAAATAGACGTTATTTTGTCTGAGCGGCCCGTCAGCACCCCGGTAGCCAGCTGCCTGACGCTTTCTAAATTTTGGCTGGCGGTAATGGTTACGGCCAGCCACAACCCGGCCAACTACAACGGCATAAAGATTAAGCTGGCCGGAGGTTCCGCCCCGGTGCGCGTTACCAAAGAGGTGGAACAATTGCTGGACCAAAACACCATTTTGTCTTTATATGGGCAAAAAGCGGAACGCAAAGATTTAACGGACGTATACCTCAAATATATTTCTTCCCGCGTAAATATGAAAAAAATCAAAGCCATGAAAGGCAAGATTGTGATGGATTATATGTACGGCGCGGCTTCCGGATATATGGAAAAATTATTGCCTGAAACGAGGGTGATTTCCATGCGGGCCCAGCATGACCCCACTTTTAACGGTATCCAACCCGAACCCGTGGAAAAAAAACTGGCCGATTTAAAGAAAGAAGTCTTAGCCAAAAAGGCCATATTGGGCGTGGCTTTTGACGGGGACGGAGACCGCGTTGCTTTAGTGGACGAAAAGGGCACCTACCTTACCCCCTGTGTATTGGCGGCGGTGCTTTTGGATTATTTGATAAAGAATAAAAAATTGAAAGGGAAAGTGGTGGAGACTTTCTCTATGGGGTATTTATTAAAACGTATTGCCCGCAAGTATGATATGTTGTTTGAAGAAGTGGGCATTGGTTTTAAAAATGTGGCGGAGCGCATGTTTTTGGATGATGTCGCCTTTGGGGTGGAAGAATCCGGCGGCTATGCGTGGAAAGGCAGCGTGCCGGACCGGGACGGCCTTTTGGTGGCGCTTACGTTTTTGGAAATTATGGCGGTAACGGGCAAAAAAGCCAGCCAATTGTGCGAGGAAGTGGCCAAAGAATATGGTTCTTCCGTCTATTTGCGCAAGGATTTCCCTATTACCAAACCCATGGATAAAGCGGCCGTGGTGGAAAAAATGCGCAAAAAATTGCCCAAAAAAGTAAACGGCCATAAAATTGCCGAGCTGTACACGGCGGACGGTTTGAAAATCATTTTGGATAATGACGAATGGGTGTTAATCCGCCCTTCCGGTACGGAGCCTTTGTTGCGCGTATATGCGGAAACGGCTGTTAAGAAAGACACCCAGGCGTTGTTGGATTTTGGGGCCAAGATAGTAGGCCCGTATTTAAAGTAGAGGGTTGTATTTGTATGTTTAAAATAGCGTTGGTGGATGATTCCGTTATATTACGCTCCGCGATACGCAATGTATTGGAATCTTCCGGTTTTGAAGTGGTATTTGAGGCGGGCGGCTCTGCCGAGCTGTTTTCAAAGATAAACGGCAGCGGGGTGGGGCTTGTTCTGCTGGATATTTTCTTTCCTACGGAAAACGGTTTGGATATTTTGGCTAAACTGAAAAAACATTTGCCTGCCGTGAAAGTGTTAATGGTTACAGGTTTGCGGCAGGATACCATTGTGGCCGAAGCCCAGCGGTTGGGGGCGGACGGCATCTTATTTAAACCGTTTGACACGGATGAACTGCTTTCTTCCATTCACCGGTTGCTGCCGAAGCAGGGAAAGTGATTTTTACCGCATAAAAACCCCGGGGCCGTTTGAACCCCGGGGTTTTTGTATGTTGTGAAAACCCCCAGCTAGGCTGGGGGTTCGGTAAAGGTTTCACCGGTAAGGAAGATAAAAAAACTCCTTTTGTATAATAAATTGCCTGTGTCCGCAGGCAATTTAACAAAAGGAGGTCATTGCTA
>NZ_CASEZB010000010.1:0-15896 GCF_949292495.1 Candidatus Avelusimicrobium aviculae | reverse complement strand
TTTTTTTTGATACAGTGGCTTTTAGTTAAAACCAATGGAGGGGATTGTGTCTAAAATTAAAAAGCAAAATAGGCGTGCTTTTACGCTTACAGAGCTGCTTATCGTGGTAATTGTAATCGGGGTATTGTCCGCCGTTACATTGCCCAAATTCAACCGCGTGATAGAAAACCGCAAAGTGACGGAAGCGGAAGAGATGATGTCCGCGGTTCGTACGGAACAGGAAAGACGTTGTACGTTGGACCAGAACTACACGACGAACTTTTCCGCGCTGTCTGACGTCATAGCGTCTGCGAATACAAAGAACTATACGTATAGTTTACAAGCTCAGGGTATTTCGGCCAAGAGTACCAGTGGGGACTATACGCTTAAGATTTTGTCCTATGAGGACGGCAGCTACTGCTGCACTGGGGACGGGTGTAAGAAATTAAACAAAAACTACCCGGATTGTGATACGCTTACCTTCCCCACTTCCAACTGTGCTGGGACGGAAGGGGAGACCACTCCTCCCGGAACGGAGCCTACGCCTGTGGAGCCGGAAGAACCGGAATGCGTAAACGGGCAGGTAACCGGCAACCAGGTATGTAACGGCTGTGGTACCCGGACTACAAAGAAATGCGTAGGCGGGAAATGGGTCAATAGTTTAGGAGCCTGCTCCAAGACGGCGGAAGAATGCGCGCCGGACCCTGAATGTGAAGGCACTCAGCCCGCGGACGCCATAAAGCAGTGCGAATGCGGAACGGTAAAAGCTTCTTATAAATGTGACGCTTCCACCAACTACCAGTGGGTACAGGGAGAATTCCCCGAATGTCCCGCCAAGCCGGCAGATATAACGGAAACGTGTTCAGACGGGAAGACGGAACGCACGAAAGCCTATACCTGCGTGAATAATGTGTGGACGGTAGGTGATTGGGATAAAGAATGCCCGGCAGAAGAAAAATGTACAGAAGGGGAAACCCGCAATGGTACTACGCCCTGTCTTAATGGCTGCGGCGTAGAGTTGCAACAATGTGTCAACGGGGAATGGAAAGCTATCAACTGTGTGTTAAAACCCGGGGCGGAATGTCCTGTCGGATATGAACAAAAAACGAAGTGTTCTGATGGAAAGAGCTTTAGCATTAAACGTTGCAATGCTTCTTGTAAGTTTGAAGAGGTTCAGGCCTGCCCCGAGTTGGATTGTTCTGACCCTTCTTATAAAGCCAGCCATAAAGCGGAATGTTGTCCTGGTACTCCTACTACAGATACTGTTTGTTGGACCCCCGGCCCTTTGTATTGGGGAACTATGCAGAGCGTAACAGATAATGACGCTCTTTTCCGCTGTAATCAGAAAAATATGTATGACCCTCATAGAACCTGTGGTGGTTCATGTACTGGCAAAGCTAGTGTCAGCAATTCTTATTGTTCTTCAGTAAGCGGTTCGTGCTCTAATTATGGGGAAGTTTGTATGATGCAGATAACTTATTGCCCCATTTTTACAGGAACTTACAATTACGGTAAACCGAATTGTGATTGTCAAGGTGGTGAAGTTTTGAACAGAACATATAAACAGTGTGTGCGGGATTATCTAAAAAACGGATGGTAATTTCTCACGAGACCTCCTTGCTCTAGCTAACGCAAAGAGGAAACGGCCTCCCCAAAAGGGAGGCCGTTTAGTATAAAAATACGGCTTGTAGGCTTGACAGGGCCCTTTTTGTTTATAGTATACTTTTTATATATTATTGTAGGAGATTTCCCATGAGCGAAGTGATTTTAAACGATTCTAATTTTGATGCTGAAGTTTTGCAGTATAAAGGGGTAGCTATGGTGGATTTTTGGGCTCCTTGGTGCGGCCCGTGCCGCATGTTGGCCCCGGTGGTGGAAGAACTGGCCGCCGAATATGCCGGCAAAGCAAAAGTGGCCAAATTAAATGTGGACGAAGCCCCCGACGCCAGCACCAAATATGGTGTGGCTTCCATCCCCACGGTTATTTTCTTTAAAGACGGCAAAGTGGTAGCGCAAACCGTCGGTCTGCAAACCAAAGCCGCTTTGCAGGAAAAGTTAAATTCTTTATTATAAAATTTTACTTTTCTTATTTTTGTCGCCATTCTCTTCCGCCCGTTAACCGGGCGGAAGAACAATAAACCTTCCTTTTATTTCCTTTCATTACTATGCCAGAAGATAACAAGATTTTTTTGATTGACGCACACGGCTTTTTACACCGCAATTATCACGCCTTGCCAAAACTGTCCACCACCTCCGGGCAGGAGGTGGGGGCCCTGTATGGTTTTGTGCGCTGGCTGACTAAATTTTTAAAAGAAAAAAAGCCCGCCTACGCGGCTATTTGTTTTGACTCTCCCGGTGGCTGCGCCCGCCGCAAGGCCATGCTGCCTACTTATAAAGCCAACCGCAAGAAGCCCGATGACGCCCTGGTCAGCCAGCTTAATTTGGCGCGCGAACTGGTAAAAGAAATGGGTTTTGCCGTAGTGGCCCAAGAAGGCATTGAGGCGGATGATTTAATGGCTTTTATCGCCCAAAGCGCGGCCAAGCAAAATATTCCCAGCGTGTTGGTTACCTCAGATAAAGATGTATACCAATTTTTAAACGATAAAATTTCCATTTGGCCTTCCGGCGGCAAAGACGGCCTGAAAGGGCCGGAAGCGGCAGTGGAAAAATTTGGCGTGGAGCCCAAGTTCCTGCCGGATTATTTTTCCATTGTGGGGGACGCGTCTGACAATATCCCCGGCATTATGGGGGTGGGCCCCAAAAGCGCGGTGGAGCTTATTCAAAAGTTTGGTCACTTGGAAGATATCATCCGCGCCGCCCAAAACGACAACCCAGACCTAAAACCCGCTTTAGCCAAAAAAATCTTGGCGCATATGGAAGAGGGTATTCTCTCTAAACAACTGGTTGTGCTGGACAGTAATTTATCCATGCCGTTTAATTTGCAGGATTACCAAATACGCACGCCCGAGCCCAAGGCCTTGGCGGATTTATTTTCCCGTTATGAATTTAAAAATTTGCTGACATCGTTTGAGCTCCCTCCCCAACAGGCCGTGTCGCAGGAAGAGGGCGTTCTTTTGCCGTTGGCGCAGGTATTAAACAAAGCCCCGCAAACCGGGCGTTTGTTTATCCATACGGAAGACGACATCCTTTTGGCGGCCGTAAGCGAAACGGAACTTTCCTTAACCCCGTTGGCGCAAGTGGCCCCGTGGGAAAAAGACCAATTGCAAAAATTGGTGTTAAATGACGCTGTTTTAAAATTAGGGTATGACTTGAAACTTACCCTGCGTGAAACGGAAATAGACCTGCAAGGCAATTTTATACATTGTTTTGACGCGCGCCTGGCCCGGTATTTAATGGACCCGTCCGGAGACCTCAGTTTCCCCGCCGCCTGCGCGCATTATTTTTCCGTTTTAATTTCTGGGGAAGACGCCCGCACCCGCCTTGCGCTGTATAACCGGTATATTTGGGGCTTAAAAGACAAATTGGAGGCCGATTTAAACAACGCCGGCATGTATCTGCTGTTTACGCAAATGGAATTGCCCCTGATGGCGGTTTTGGCGGATATGGAAAAACAAGGCTTGCGTGTGGACCCGGCGTGGCTGAAGGATTTCCAACAAACGCTGGAACAAGAAATTATTTCCCTGCAGGCGCAGATAGACAAGCAGGCCGGGTATGCGGTGAACGTAAACTCCCCCAAGCAATTGGGTGTCTTGTTATTTGAACAGCTAAAAATTCCGCCGGTTAAAAAAACCAAAACGGGTTATTCCACCGATGAGGAAGTGCTGGCGGAAATCGCTCCCCTGCACCCCGTGGCCCAGCAAATTTTGGATTACCGCGCCAGCAGCAAATTAAAAACCACGTATGTAGACAACTTGCTTTTACTGGCGGACGAAAACAATAAAGTGCATTCTTATTTGGATCAAACCGGCACGGTAACGGGCCGCTTGTCCAGCTCCAGCCCCAATTTGCAAAATATTCCCGTACGCACGCAAAAGGGGCGTTTGCTTCGCACGGCGTTTTGCGCGGGAGAGGGAAATATGCTGCTCAGTGTGGACTATTCCCAAATAGACCTGCGCGTTTTGGCGCATGAAAGCCAGGACCCTGTTCTCGTGCAGTCTTTTATAGACGGGGGAGACATACACACCCAAACCGCCGCGCAGATATTTGGCGTTATGCCCTTAATGGTGACCGAGCAAATGCGCTCTAGTGCAAAAGCAATTAATTTTGGTATCATTTATGGACAGGGCCCCATGGGCCTTTCCCAAGCGCTTTCCATTTCCATGCGTGAAGCAAAAGAATATATAGACAATTATTTTAAGAATTACCAGGGCGTGCGCCGTTGGATTGATGAAAATGTAGCCGCCGCCCGCAAAAACGGATACGTTAAAACCATGATGGGGCATATCCGTTACCTGCCGGAATTTAATATGGGGGTGGGTTCCATGGCTTCTTTTGCCCAGCGCGCGGCCATCAACACCATTGTGCAGGGCGGTTCCGCCGATATTATTAAAAAAGCCATGGTGGATATTTTTAGGCAAGTGCGCAATACGCCTGTAAAAATGGTGATGCAGGTGCATGACGAGTTGATTTTTGAAGTTCCTTCCGAACGTTTGACGGCGGTGGCTTCTTTTGTGAAAGAAAAAATGCAAAATGCCGTTAAATTAAGGGTGCCTCTTTTAGCCAGCGCCAAGGCGGGCAAAAACTGGTACGCCATGGAGAAGCTTCCTTTATGACAAAAGCCAGGGCCGCCACACCGTTTGTATTGGGGTTGACCGGGTCCATCGCCAGCGGAAAAACAACCGTGCTGGAAATTTTCAAAAACAGCGGGCTGTTTACGCTTAGCGCGGACGCGCTGGGGCATGAAGCGCTGGCTTGCGCCGGCGTGCAGAAAAAGTTGCAAAAAGAATTTGCCTGCCACAGCCGCGAGGAATTGGCCCGGCTGGTTTTTAAACGCCCCTCCGCCCGCACCCGTTTAGAGGCTATTCTCCACCCGCTGATATTAAAAAAAGCGCAAAAATTACTGGCCGGCTGCGGGGCGCGCGTAGCGGTGTTTGAGGTTCCTCTTTTGTTTGAAGCCGGTTGGGATAAATACGTGGATATGACGCTGCTGGTTGCCGCCGGCGGGCGGGGGTTGGAAAACCGCCTGAAACAGCGCGGGCTGACTTTAGCCCAATACAAAGCGCGTTTAAAAGCCCAGCTGCCGCAGGAGGAAAAATTCCTCCGGTCTGATTTGGTTATTATAAATAATTCAACAAAACAACACTTGGAGCAAAAAGTGCGCCGTTTAGCGCGCGCGCTGAATGATATTTATGGTTAAACAAAAAGAAGAAGCAATACAAGAAAAAAACCTGCCGGAAAAACCGGCTAAGTCCGCCAAAGAGGCCCCTAAGGCCGAAACGAAGGACCTTTCCAAACAAGACGAGGCCGCTGCCCAAACGCCGGCCCGTCCGTCTGCCCCGCGCCACTCCATGCAGCGCACGTCCAACGCTTCCGCCCCTTATATGCACGCATCCGAAAAACGCCAGCCAAACGGCGCCAAACCCATGGACGCGCGGGAACTGAATAAATTAAGCGTGGAAGAATTAACCAAATTGGCCGTAAATTATAATATTGAGGATATATCCGGCCTGCGCAAGCAGGCGCTTATCGGCAAAATTGTGGCCATACAGGCCAAGCAAAACGGTTCCGTTTACGGCGGGGGCGTGCTGGAAATTCTGCCGGACGGGTTTGGTTTTTTACGCTCCGAGGAAAACAACTACTTAGCCGGCCCGGAAGACATTTACGTATCCCCTTCCCAAATTAAACGTTTTGGTTTAAGAAAGGGGGATACCATTGAAGGCCTTATCCGCCCGCCCAAAGACAATGAACGCTTTTTTGCCATGCTTCAAGTGCAAAAGGTAAACGGGGTGGAATCCGCCCAAATTTACAACCGCCCTCTGTTTGAAAACTTAACCCCGCTCCATCCTAATGAACGCTTTGTGCTGGAGTTGGACAAAAATTCCTACACCCAGCGCGTGATTGACATGATCGCGCCTATCGGCAAGGGGCAGCGCGCCTTGATTGTGGCCGCCCCCAAAACCGGCAAAACCATGATTATGCAAGCCATTGCCAATTCCATTACCACCAATCATAAAGACGCGGTTCTGATGGTTTTGCTGATTGACGAACGCCCCGAAGAAGTAACCGATATGGCCCGCAGCGTAAAAGGGGAAGTGATTTCCTCTACGTTTGACGAAGCGCCCGAACGCCACATCCAAGTGGCGGAAATGGTGATAGAAAAAGCCAAACGCCTGGCTGAGCAAGGCAAAGACGTGGTGATTTTGCTGGACTCCATCACCCGCTTGGCGCGCGCGTACAATACGGTGGCGCCTTCTTCCGGCCGCGTGCTTACAGGCGGGTTGGAAGCCACTTCTTTGCAAAAGCCCAAACGCTTTTTGGGCGCCGCCCGCAATTTAGAAGAAGGCGGCTCTTTAACCATTATTGCCAGCGCGTTGGTGGAAACGGGCAGCAAGATGGACGAAGTGATTTTTGAAGAATTCAAAGGGACCGGCAACAGCGAGCTGTGCCTGGACAGAAAACTGGCCGAACGGCGCATTTTCCCGGCGGTGGACATCAACCGCAGCTCTACCCGCAAAGAAAACCTGCTGTTAAGCGAGGACGAACTGAACAAAGTGTGGATTATGCGCAAAGTGTTGGCGCCATTAAGCTCGGTAGACGCTATGAACTTACTGTTGGAAAAGCTGTCTGCCACCAAGTCCAATAAGGATTTCTTTAAGCAAATGGAAGTAAACGCTTTTTAGCGGCGTTTTCGGCGGGGAAAACGGTTTTGTTTCCCAAAAGGCCGAAATATATGGTAAAATAAACTATAAGATTTTCAGAGGAAGATGAAAAAATGAAAGAAAAAATACACCCCCAATATGATTTTGTGGAAGTGGTCTGCGCTTGCGGAAACAAGTTTTTGACCCGCTCCACCACCAAAAATTTAAAACTGGATATTTGCTCCGCCTGCCACCCGTTTTTTACCGGCAAACAGAAATTGTTGGATACGGAAGGCCGCGTAGACAAATTTAACAAACGCTTTGCCGCCACCGCGGGTAAAACCGTGGTCCGCAAACCGAAAACGGAAGTAAAAGCCAAAGCCAAATTGGTAAAGAAAACGGTAAAAAAAGCCGCCGCTCCCAAAAAAGCCGCCGCTAAAAAAACCGAAAAAAAGGCTGAAGCTGCCGAAGCAAAGTAGCTTTTAAATTTAGAAAGAGCAGACTTCCATTAGGGGGTCTGCTCTTTTGTTTATCCGGTTTTTTCCTAACGGGAGAAACGGGATAAACATTTTTCCACAAGGACAGGTTTATGGACACTTCTAAATATATTGCCGAATTTAAACAGCTGGAGGCCGATTTAGCCAGCGGGGAACTTTCCAGCGCGGAGTTGGCGCAAAAATCCAAACGCCACGCTTTTTTACGCCCGATTATTGAGAAAGAAGAAGAAATCAACGCGGTAGAAAAATCCATCGCGGACGACCGCGCCATCATTGAAGCCGGCGAAGATAAAGAACTTGTCAAAATGGCGGCGGAAGAACTGGCCGAACTGGAAGCCAAACTGCCGCAGCTGCAAAAGGAATTGCGCATTTTGGTTATCCCGCCGGACCCGAATGATTCCAAAAATATTTATTTGGAAATCCGCCCCGGTGCCGGGGGGGACGAATCCGCCCTTTTTGCCAACGAGCTTTTGCGCGTTTACCAGCATTTTGCCCAAACCAAAGGCTGGACGACGGAAATTTTAGAGTTCACCCCCACCGGCTTAAAAGGCTGCAAATACGTAAGCATGTTTATTAAAGGGGACGGCGCTTACTCTTGGTTAAGGGGGGAAGCCGGCACCCACCGCGTGCAGCGCGTGCCCGATACGGAAACCGCCGGCCGCGTGCACACTTCTACCGTTACGGTGGCCATTATGCCGGAGGCGGAAGAGATAGACATTGAAATCCGCCCCGAAGACTTAATTATGGAAACTTGCCGTTCCGGCGGCGCCGGCGGGCAGAACGTAAACAAGGTGGAAACGGCCGTTCGCATCATTCACAAACCTACGGGCGTGGTGGTATCCTGCCGGGAAGAACGACACCAAGGCAAAAACCGCGAAAAAGCCATGGCCATGCTTCGCGCCAAGCTGTACCAGATGGAAGAAGAAAAGCAAAATAAAGAAATTTATGACGAGCGCAAATCCCAGGTTGGCACGGGGGACCGGGCGGAAAAAATCCGCACCTATAACTTCCCGCAAAGCCGCGTGACGGACCACCGCACAGACAAGTCTTACCATAACTTAATGGAAATCATGCAAGGCAATATAGAGCCTATCTTGGAGGACTTACGCGCCTACCGTGTGGAGCAAAAATTAAAAAATTTGCAAATTTAACCGTTTGGCTGGACTGCCGGCTTCCCCTTGGCAACATAAAAATGTTGTTTGGGACGGGCGGTTTTTTAACAAAACGCCATCAGGGTAAATGTCTGAAAAGTTAAGTTGATTTTTTTGTGTAGATTAAACATCTGGGGTTTTGTGTGTTGGTTATTATCCTTTTTGCCTAAGCCTTACATATTTCCTATGACTTTTTCCGATATTCATTCTTTGTTGGAAGCCGCGCAAACCCGCCTTCAAGCGGCCGGGAGCGAAGACCCCCGCGCCAATGCGGAATTTTTGCTCGCGCATGTGTTGGGGGTAACGCGTACCTGGCTGGCGGCTTTTAGCCAAGAGCCGGTACCGGCGGACAAACAACAACAGTTTGAAGACTTGCTTTTGCGCCATGCCCAAGGGGAGCCGCTGGCGTACATAGTGGGTTTTCAGCCTTTTTGCGGGTTAGATATAGCGGTAACCCCAGCGGTGCTTATTCCCCGTCCGGAAACGGAATCCTTGGCGCAGTTTGCCCAGCAAACCTTTGATGCCCAGGCCCCTATCCGCATTTTGGATTTATGCACAGGCAGCGGGTGCCTGGCGCTGGCGTTGGCCCGGTTTTTTAAAAAAGCGCATGTCACGGCTTCGGACGTCTCCTCCGCCGCGCTGGAAGTGGCGCAAACCAACGCCCGTACGCATAACCTGGCGGACCGAATTACTTTTGTGCAAAGCGATTTATTTGAACATATTACCGGCCCGTTTGATTTAATGGTTTCCAACCCGCCGTATATCCCTTCGGGCGATTTACCCTCGCTGGCGCGGGAAGTGCAGCGCGAGCCCGCCTTGGCGTTGGACGGCGGCGCGGACGGTTTAGCCGTTACCCGCCAAATAGTGGAAAACGTTTCCCGCTTTGCGTCCCTCGGCTGTGTGCTGGGGCTGGAGTTATGCCTGGGGCAGCCGGCCGGGGTGGCGCGGCTTTTGGGCGGGCGGGGCTGGAACGCCGAAGTAAAAAAAGATATATTTGGAATAGACCGTTTTGTTTTTGCCCGTAAAATTTAACCTATTTATTAAGTATTGAAGGAGCGTTTATGGATCGTTTTATTATTCACGGCGGTAAAAAATTGCAAGGCACCGTGCAAACCAGCGGAAGCAAAAATGCCTCCCTCCCTATTTTAGTGGCCACTTTACTGACGGACGAACCCTGTATTATTCACCGCGTACCCAACCTGCGGGATGTGCGCACCACGCTTAAAATTTTGGAATATTTAGGCAAAAAGATAGAGTACGCCAACGGCACGGTTACCATTACCGCCAACGGCCCGCTTAAAAACAGCCTGCCTTATGAACTGGTTAAGCAAATGCGCGCTAGTTTTTGGGTGGCGGGCCCTCTTTTGGCCCGGTTTAAAACGGCCGAAATTCCTCTGCCCGGCGGCTGCGCCATTGGCGTGCGCCCGGTGGATATCCATTTAAAAGGTTTTGAAAAATTGGGCGCCAGCGCCGTTACCGAAAAAGGAAACGTGGTATTGCACGCCCAAACGTTGCAGCCGGCAAAAATAGTGCTTCGTTTCCCCAGTGTGGGCGCTACGCAGAACTTGTTAATGTGCGCCTGTTTGATAGAGGGGGAAACGGTGCTGGAAAACATAGCCAAAGAACCGGAAGTGGACGACGTGGTGGAGTTCCTGCGCAAAATGGGGGCGGATATTACGGCCGACGCCAAAGGCGGTTTGGTGGTGCGCGGGAAAACCGCTTTGCACGGGGCTGAACATAGCGTGGTGGCGGACCGCATAGAATCGGGCTCTTATATTATTGCCGCCGCGGCTACCCGCGGGGACGTGGTGGTGGAAAACTGCGTGCCGGAACACAATTCCATTTTGCTGGAAGATTTGCGTGAGGCGGGCGTCCCGCTGGAAGTTACTTCCCACAGCGTGCATGTTTTGCCTTATGAGGGCCGCTTAAAACCCATGCGTATGAGAACGGCCCCTTACCCCGGCTTTGCCACGGATTTGCAAGCCCCCTGGATGACGCTGATGACTTTGTGCGAAGGCACTTCGGAAATAGATGAAGATATTTTTGAAAACCGCTTTATGCACGCGCCGGAACTGGTGCGCATGGGGGCGGATATTGTGACGGAAAAAAGCATCGCGCGCGTGAACGGGGTGGAAAGCCTTTCGGGCGCGCATGTCATGGCGTCGGACTTGCGCGGCGGAATGGCCCTGGTTATTGCCGGTCTGGCGGCGCAGGGCGCTACGGAAATTGAACGCGTATACCATATAGACCGCGGCTACGAAGATTTAGAACAAAAATTAACGGCTTTAGGGGCGGATATACGCCGTTACAATCCGGATAAAAATGAGTTTTAAAATTGTATTTGATTATATTTTAACCAGAAGCGGCGTGGGGTGCGGGGCCGGGTTAGACGGGCTTCGTTCCTTGCTGGAGCGGCTGGGCAACCCGCAGGAACGTTTTAAAATTATCCATGTGGCGGGCACCAACGGCAAAGGCTCCGTTTCTATTTTAGCGGCGCGGGTACTGCAAGAAGCCGGGTATAAAACCGGGCTGTTTGTGTCTCCTCATTTATGTGACCCGTGCGAGCGTATCCAAGTAGACGGCGTGCCCGTTTCCAAGCAGGAATTTACAGACGCCGTTCTTCAGGTATTTCAGGAAGAAGAACAAGAACTTAATTTTTTTGAAATTCTTACCGCCGCCGCTTTGTGCCATTTCGCGCGCGCGGGCGTGCAATATGCCGTGCTGGAAACCGGCCTGGGCGGGCGCAAAGACCCTACCAACGTGTGTTCTCCTACGGCGTGTGTAATTACCTCCATTGGGTTGGACCATATGCATTTGCTGGGTTCTTCCCTTTCTCAAATAGCGCGGGAAAAGGCCGGCATTATTAAGCCCGGCGTGCCTTGTTTTTCCGGCACGGTAAATCCCTCCGCGCGGGAAGAAATAAAAAAATCCGCCAAAGAAAAACACGCCCCGCTGCGTTTTATTGGGGAAGGGGAACCCTTTTATGAATACGCTTTTGATTTTGTGCAAAACCAAACCGTTCTTCGTACGAAAGACGGAAAGGAGTGGACGCTGGGCGTTTTAGGCCAGCGCCAGGGCATTAACGCCTGTGTGGTGTATCAGCTGGCAAAATATTTAAAAATTGAAGATGATGCCATCGCCCGCGCGTTTGCCCGGGTACGCTTGCCGGGGCGTTTTGAAGTGATTAACCGCTCCGGGCAAACCTTTGTGTTGGACGGGGCCCACAATGCCCAAGCGGTGGAGCTGTTTTTGGAGTTTTTGTCCAAAACCCCCTACGCGCAGGACGCCACGCTTTTATGCGGGTTTATGAAAGATAAGGACTATAAAAAGTTATTGTCTTTGCTGTGTCCTCGTTTTAAAGACATTATCATTACCGTTCCCAGCGTCAAGCGCGGCGCGGGGCAGAAAGAAGTGTTCCCCTCTTTGCCAAGAGGGGTAAAAGTACGCTTTTTTAAAGAGCCGTCCCGCGCCATTGCCGAGGCATGCAAAGCCAAAAAAGTGGTGTGTACCGGTTCTTTTTATTTGGTGGGTTTGTTGCGCCAGAAGCTGTTTGAACGGACTAAAAAATAAAAAAATATTTTCCGTGTGAAAAAAGCGTGTTTTTAGCTTGACAGTTTTCTCGTATTGTGATTAAATTTATTGTACGTTCATTTTTCTTCTAGGGATTAAACATGGCTTTTGATAGCGAGTTTGACGGACAAACGGATTTTTCAGATTTTTTGGAACGTTTCCGGCTGCAGGAATTGCCTCCGGCGGACTCTGCGCCCCACCAAGATAAATTTGACGGCAAAAAACAACTAAACGCCGCCAACCGTCAAGCCCAGTACAACCGTTCTTTTGAGAAGCTGGAAGAAAAAATCCAAGAGTTGGAAGAACGTTTTGAAGCCTCTTCCTCCCAAAACGATAAAATCTTAACCGAATTGGCCCGCACCCGCGAGGCTGTTGAAAAACAAAAAGACAAAGACGCTTTTATTTCCGGTCTTGCGGATACGATTAACAGTTTAAAAGCCAGCGTGGAAACCCTTTCCAAAGCGCAGACGGCGCGCGTGCTGGGGTATACGGACACGGCCGTCAACCGCGGTTTTGACGATAAAGCCCCGGCGTTTCCTTCCGTAAACGCGGCGGAAATTTCCAGCTTTGAGCCGGAAACCTACCGCATGCAGCAGGAAGAGAAAGCCCGCCGGGAACGGGAAGAAAAAGAACGCATTATTTCCAGCCTGCATCAAAAGGCTTCTCAATTAAAAGCGGTTAACAGCGCGCTGGACAGAGAGATTAAAAAAGTCCAACAGGAAAAAATGGACGCGCTTAGAAAATCGGCCGAGCAAGCCAAAGAAATTTTATCTTTGCGCGAGCAATTAACCGCGGCGGAAGAACGCTTTAAATCTTTTAATTTTGACGGACGCATCATTTCCATTAAGCAGCAGTACCAGCAAAAAGTAAGCAGTTTGGAAAACCAACTGCATGAAATTTCCAACGTCTGCATGAAGCAAGTGGAAGAGATAGAATCTTTAAAAGCGGAAAATTTAAAACTGCACGCCGTTACCAAAGAAAGAGAAGAACTGCTTGCCCGTTATGAAGCCAAAACCAAAGAGCTGGAAGATTTGAAAGCTTCCTTAAATGATTTGGAAACGGAATATGCGGACCAGTCCCGCCAGCAAATGTCCGTCTTTGGGGAACGCATCCGCACGCTGGAAGAAGAGCGCGACGATTTGGCCGCCCAGCTTGCCACCGTGCAAGAAAAAGTGGAAGCCGTCCTGCAGGAAAAACAACTGTTGGAAGCCAATTTTAAAGAATTGTTGGAAAAAATCAACAGCAATGACGCGGTAATAGAAGATTTAAAACGCAAAATAGAAGTGCTTACCGCTCAAAACGCCCACTTATCCGGCGAGCGGGACGCCCTGCAAACCGCCAACCAGGACTTGGCGCGCCAAACCGTTTCCCTACATGAAAACAATGAAGCTTTGCTGCGGGACCAAGAGTCTTTGCGCAAAGCCAATGAAGAGCTTTCCCGCAGAACGGACGAACTAAACGCCGCTAAAGAAGATTTAACCCGCCAAACGGTTTCTTTACATGAAAATAACGAAGCTCTCTTGCGCAACCAACAGTCTTTGCGTTCCGTAAATGAAGAGTTGGCCCGCAAAACGGACGAACTAAACGCCGCTAACGAGGCCTTACAGCAGGAACAGGCTTCCTTAACGCGCGAAAAAGAGTTTTTAACCCTTCAAAAAGATAATTGGGCGCAGGAACGCTCTTTGCTGGAACAGCAAAAGCAAACTTTAGCGCAGGAAAAAGATTTATTACTTAAACAAAAAGACGTGTTGGAACAGGAAAAAGAAAAATTGACGGACGAAAACCGCCGCTTGCGTGAAGGGCAGTCTTCCTCGCCCGTTCCGCCTGCCCCGTCGTCTCATCGGCCTCTTCCGCCGCAAGCCCCTTCGTTGGTGCAGCTGCACAAGAAGCCGCTGCCCGTTAGGCCGGCTGCTCCCAAAGCGCTGCCTATCAACGAGGTCCCCGTAGAAGTGACCGAAACGTTTAAACCCAAAGTACGCAGCGAAGAAGACCTGCCGGAAATTAAAGTGGCCCAGCCCGTGGTGCAGGATGATTTTGACCCCGGGGAAGACTTTTTGGAAAAGACAGACAGTTTTATCGGACGAATGAAATGGTCCATTTTCCGGGAAGATAAATAACCGTTTTTAAAAGCCTGATGAAAATCAGGCTTTTTATAAGGAGTTTTTAGCTATGCAAATTTTAAAAATTGCCGTGTTGTACGGGGGAAAATCCACCGAGCATGAAGTTTCCGTACACAGCGCGCAGACTGTCTGCCGTTTATTAGCGTCCCAGCCGGATAAATATACCGTATTGCCCGTTTTTATCAGCCGCAGCGGAGAATGGTTTTTGCAAAAAAAATGTGGGGAACAAACCCCGCAGGACACCCCGCTAACCCCCGCCATTTTGCCGGATTATAATTTAATCAGCCCGGACGGTTCCTTAAAATTAAAGGCGGACGCTTTTTTCCCCGTGCTTCACGGCACCAATGGGGAAGACGGCGTAATGCAGGGGCTTTTAGAAAGTTTAAACACTCCTTATGTAGGCTGCGGCGTGTTGGCCTCGGCCATGGGAATGGATAAAGAAATATCCAAACTGGTGGCGGCTCAGCATGGTGTGCCGGTACTTCCTTACCGCAAAATTCAACGGGGGGAAAAGTATGACGCGGCCTCCTTGGAAAGTTGGGCGGCCAGCCAAGGCTATCCCGTGTTTGTAAAGCCGATGAGTTTAGGTTCTTCGGTAGGGGTGACGAAGGTAAAAAATGCGCAGGGTTTGGTTCCGGCGATAGAAAAAGCGTTGGCCTTTGATGAATTTGTGTTGGTAGAAAAAGGGGTGGATAACGCGCGGGAAATTTTTTGCGCTTTATACGGGCAAGGGGGGAAAGCGGCTGCCTCTTCCTGCGGGGAACTGAAAATGCTTTCCCATGAATTTTTTGATTACGAATCCAAGTATTTGGTGCAAGGCGGGTGTGAAACACGCGTACCGGCCGATATTCCCCAATCTATGCAGCAGAGCATGCAAAAAGACGCTTTAGCTGTTTTTGGCGCTTTGCGCGCCAGCGGGCTAGCCCGGGTGGACTTTTTATTGGGGAAAGACGGCAAATATTATTTTTCCGAAATTAATACTTTGCCCGGTATGAGCGAAACCAGCCTCTTCCCGCAATTATTTGAAGCCAGCGGTTATAATTATACTTCTATTTTAGACGGGCTTGTGCAAATAGCTTTACGCGTGCACCAAGAAAAGGGCTCTTTATTATTAAACAGGTAAGCGGAATGGAAAAAGTCTTTCTTTCTTTTTGGCGTTTGAGCATTTGGCTGAAAATAATTCTTTTTTTCTGCTTGTTTGGCGCTTTGGTGAATTTTGTGTTGGTGTGTGAGGATTGGGTAAGCGGCGGTATTTTGCTGCGCCTGCATTTTGGTTTTTTTATTTTGTATGCCGGGCAGATTATTTTCATTATGCTGCGGGAGCGTTTTGTTTTTGTTCTGTCTTTATTACAGGCAGTGCTTGCTTTATGGACCAACGCGGATTTCACATTTCTCCCGCTGCTTAGGCTTTTGGGGCGGTTGTATTATTTATCTCACCAAATGAGCGTGCAGGAAATAAGCGTATATAAATATGTGTTTATTTCTTTGGCGTTTACGCTGGAACTATTCAAAACCTATTTGATTTTTTATTTGCTTCCTGCTAAAAAAACTACCCGGAATGCAGTTTAAAATTTTTGTGCTTTTATTAAAAACAACCCCGCTTATTTAATATGGCGGGTTTTTTATTATTGTAAATCTACGTTTTAAATAATATTTATTAACAGCCAGCACTGGTTTTTACAGTCAAGGCGCGGTTAAAAGTTTTTTAACCGCGCCTTGACTTGTTTTTTTTTTTTGATACAGTGGGTTTTAACATGCTCCCGTACCCCTGTATGATGAATGAAGCAAAAAGAGATAGAAGGGGCATTTGGGAGAAAGAAG